>JACNGQ010000303.1 GCA_014384025.1 Planctomycetota bacterium
TCACCCCCCCATCCCCGGCCCCCGCGGCGCGACGCCCTGTCTCTCCTCTCCCAGCCCCTTCTTTCGATCGGTGATGTGACGTAGCCCGAAGGCAATTCCCGCCACATCAAAATGATCGTCGGGAAAGGGGAGATTCAGGGCATCGCCCCTGGAAAAGGTAATTCTGTGCGATAGTCCTTTCTTTTCCACCTTCCTTTTCCCCCTATCCATCATTTCCTGGACAAAATCGAGTCCAGTGACCCTTACAGCAGGATATCTGAGGGCCGTTTCAATGGCGAGATCGCCTGTCCCCGTCGCCACATCCAGAAAGCGGAAGGTCTTGAGAAAGTGCATCTTCCCTGTGGTAAATCTCCGCCAGTGAATGTCCCGGCCGAGACTGAAAAAATGATTGAGGAAATCGTATCTCCTCGTAATCGTTTTGAAGATATCCTTCACCACGCGTACGTGTTCAGCTTTCGTTATTGCAGCAACTGAAACGTACTTTTCATTTATGTGCTTCGCCATTTACATACCCTTTTCCCCAGGAGATCAAATATTTCGTAGGGGACAACCCCGGTCGTTACACTGCGACTATGCCGACAAACACGCCCGTATAGTAAGCAAACCACTTGGTGCGGCCGCGCTAGCCCTGCCCTTTACCCATAAAAAATAACTGGACTTTTATTGTCCCATGCTGTATTTACTATCGGCATGGAAACTCAAAATCAAATTAAAAGGAAACTTTCTCAGCCGGAAGCCATTGCGCATATCTGCAAACTGCTTGATGCTTCTGATAACATAAAAATAACGACGTTGGCAGATGAGCTTTGTGAGCAGTTCGGTTTTTATAACCCACTTGGCGAAAGGCAACGCGCTGGTTGCCTGAAAGCGCTACGAGAGCTCGAACAGGCTGGCTCAATTACTCTACCGCAATCTCCTCGGAAAATGAAAAAAAGAAGTCCAAGACGACTTGCGGAACCTCTACCAGGACCACAAGGAGTACCCTGTGAAGTAAGAGAACTTCGCGGATTAGAGTTACTCTTGGTAGAAACAGAGGCGCACATGCGAATCTGGAACGAAATGATGATTAATGATCACCCTCGTGGTGCCGGCTTGCTGGTCGGACGTCAAATTCGTTATCTTGTGCAGTCAGAGTATGGCTGGTTAGGCGGATTTGCCTTTAGCGCTGCTGCCTTACATCTTCATGATAGAGATGAGTGGATAGGTTGGGATCTTGAATCAAGACGAGCCAATTTGCACCAAGTCGTCAATATGAGTCGATTCTTAATTCGCTCCAGCGTATCATGTCAAAATCTTGCTTCACACTTGTTGGGCATGGCCATCAAAAAGTTGCCTCAGGATTTTGAAGCTCGTTATGGATACCGCCCCCTGCTTCTTGAGAGCTTTGTGGACATAAATAATTTTACAGGAACCTGCTATCGAGCAGCGAACTGGTTGTGGATTGGAAAGACTAAAGGCCGGGGAAGACAGGATCGTCTAAAGGAAAAGGCGGAAACTATAAAGGACATTTATGTTTACCCCCTTGTGAAAGATTTCCGCCAGAGAATTGGGCTTGCCGATGGCAGTGGTTTAGATGCAATTGACATCACTTCCTGTGTTGATGGTCAAAACTGGGCGGAAGAAGAGTTTGGCGGCGCTCCACTTGGAGACTCCCGATTGAGCCGCAGGCTTGTCGAAATTGGAACTGGAAAAGCAGAGAAGCCAGGTTTTTCATATGCCGGTGTTGTTGGAGGTGATCGGGCGAAAATAAAAGCTTACTATCGACTAATAGAGACACCAGATGATTCAGCCATAAATATTACCAATATCCTCCTGCCGCACCGCGAGCAAACAATACGAAGGATGAAGGGGCAATCGGTGGTGCTTTGTATCCAGGACGGCAGCGACTTGACTTTCAATAATTTGAGTCAATGTGAAGGCCTTGGGGTAATTGGCAATAATCAAACCGGTGCAAAGAGCATGGGCTTGCACTTACATTCGATGATTGCGATAACACCAGACGGGCTTCCATTAGGAGTGGTAAAAGCAGAATGTTCGGCGCCTAAGGCAAAAGATAAGAACGATAAGCGTCGAACCAGAGAAATCCCCATTGAAGAGAAGAAAACCTTTTGCTGGATCGAGGGGATGCGCGACTGCATGCAATTGAAAGCTCAGATGCCGCACACAAGGTTGATCAACGTCCTGGACCGAGAGGCTGATTTTTTTGAACTGTTTGACGATCAACGTTGTAATTGTTCCAAGGTAGATTTATTGGTCCGTGCGCAATATAACCGAAGCACCACAGGAGAGCATAAGCTATTTGAAACAGTGAGACAATCGTCGATACAGGCACAAGTAAACGTTAAGGTTCCACGACAAAGTGTCAGGCCCAAAAAGAGTAAACAGAAGGCACGGCCAAAACGGCCGGCACGCACTGCGAAAGCTTCGGTGCGTTATGTGCAGATAGAACTTAATCCTCCGTCTTATATGAAGGATAAAGAGCCGATTTCAGTATGGGTTGTTCATGTATGTGAAGATACTCCTCCTGCAGGCATTGAACCTCTTGAATGGTTTCTGGTGACCACCCTTGAGATAAAAACTGTCGATGATGCATTAAATTGCGTAAAGTGGTACTGTCTGCGCTGGCGGATAGAAGATTGGCATCGGGTCTTGAAGACCGGATGCAGGATTGAAGATATAGCCCATAAGACTGCTGACCGCCTAAGACGAGCGATAGCAATCAATCTTGTCATTGCCTGGCGGATTATGCTAATGACCCTTATGGGAAGAGAGGCTCCAGCGTTACCGGCTGAGGTATTGTTTTCGGATCTGGAAATTGAGGTGCTAAATGCTTATGCAAAAAAAAAAGACCTCAGCCCACCAGATAGTATAGGGGCTGCTGTAAAATTGGTGGCAAAAATTGGCGGTTACCTTGATCGTTCTGGTGATCCACCCCCTGGCCATCAATTAATGTGGCAGGGGTACTTGCG
>JACNGQ010000233.1 GCA_014384025.1 Planctomycetota bacterium
AGGTTACCCGGGTGTCCTGCACGGTGGAGTAATCTCATCGATTTTGGATGGTGCAATGGGTCATTGCATGTTCGTTCGCGGTCAAACAGCTGTAACTGCTGAGATGACGATAAGGTTTCGGCACCCTGTTGTAACAAACCAAGAGGCGGCAGTTTCAGCACGAATTGCACGATCTTCACATCCTCTGTATCTATTAGAAGCTGAGATTCTTCAAGCCGGCCAAGTCAAAGCTACAGCTAAAGCCAAATTCCTTGACCGTCCCCAATTGATTGACGCATCGGAGGAGATTTCATGAATAAGGATCTTTGCATAACAACGTTAGTTGAGGACACTGCATTAGATGGTGGCTTGTTAGCTGAGCACGGCTTGTCGTTCTTGATAGAATATGGCGACAAGCGAATACTTTTCGATACTGGTCAGAGTGATATCCTTGTCAAGAACGCAAAGACACTTGGTATCAATTTAGCCGAAGCCAATGCAATTGTACTAAGTCACGGCCATTATGACCATACAGGAGGTTTGCCGGCTGTCCTTGAAATTGCTCCAAAAGCAAAGATTTATTTGCACCCCGCTGCAACTGAGCCAAAGTTCAGTCGAAAAGTCCTTGGGGTGAAATCGATTGGGATGTCTCATTTAGCGAAGAAGGCTGTTCAAAGGCGTCATGTTATCTGGACAGCTACACCTGCCCAAATTTTTCCTGGAATGTCAGTAACTGGGCAGGTACCACGTATAAATAACTTTGAGGATGTCGGAGGAGCTTTTTTCGTTGATGAAAATTACCAGAAACCCGACGAATTGTTAGATGACCAAACATTGTTTATCGAATCAGCCAAGGGGTTGGTTGTTGTTCTTGGATGTGCCCATTCAGGTGTTGTAAATGCACTCGACTATATCAGTAATTTAACAAGCCGAAATAAAATATACGCTGTCATCGGTGGTATGCACCTGTTGAATGCAAGTCGGATACGAATCGCAAATACAATAGAGGCCTTCAAAAGATACGAAATTCAAAAAATTGTACCTTTGCATTGTACCGGCCGGAAAGCTATGGGAGATTTAAAAAACGCTTTTGGTGATAAATGCGTTTTTTTGAGTGCTGGTGGACAAATCATTTTAACGGAGATTAACGTGCTGTATGTCAAATAAAGGGCCGGAGTTGAATCTGATATGTAAAAGATTGACAAAAATCAGCGGTTCTGACTGGGTGGCGATTAAGTTTGAGAAACAAATACCTGCAAATGACATTGAATCAATCAGGTTCTGTGAAGCTGTATATAAAGCAAAGAACAAACATATCTCTTTATCTCTCTGCCATATATGCTGTGATGGTGCCAGAAGATGCTTCGGTTGGCTTAAAAACAATGATGTGAAGCTGGCTCAAGGGCTTTCCGAGAAAATAGGCATTGAACGGGATGCAGCCTATGAATTGATAAGAAGTGTGCCTGTTCTGAATGAAAAAATCTCTGGGATTTCTCTTGGCAGAGATATTGAGGGTGATGTCTATATAAGTTATGCAAGCCCTGAATCAGCAATGAAGCTGATTAGATGTTGGCAGAAAATGACCAGCCGTAATCTCAACACAGAAATCTCAGGCATAATGTCTGTTTGTGGAAACGTTGCGGTTAAAAGTTTCCTTAAGCAAAAAATAAGTATTTCTTTCGGCTGTCCTGACTCCAGAAAATATGGAGGTATTGAAAAGGAAGAGCTTGTCATTGGTATTCCCCATAATATCGCATTCAGCGTATGCAGTATGAGTAGTTAAGGTGAATCCATAGGAAATCTTAAAGCTAAAATAGCAGAATTATAACTCATTTGGAAACTGGCATGAATGGTTTGGTTCCGACAAAGGTTTTCTTGACGAAAGGGGTGGGCAGACATAGATATCAGCTGAAATCATTTGAAGAAGCATTAAGGCAGGCGGGCGTGGCGCAGCAGAATCTGGTTCAGGTCTCATCGATACTTCCACCGAAGTGTAAGATTATTGGTCGTGATAATGGATTAAAAACGCTGGTTCCTGGTCAGATATCTTACTGCGTTATGGCAAGGTCACACACAGATGAACACGGTCGTTTAATCGCTTCTTCGATAGGTATCGCCGTTCCCAAAAATCGGAACAAATGGGGATACATCAGCGAAGTTCATAGTCATGGTATGAACCAGCAGGAAGCTGCCGATATGGCCGAGGATCTGGCCGCCGATATGCTTGGAACAACTCTCGGGCTTGAAGTCGATCTGGATAAAGCATGGTCTGAAAAAGAGCAAGTCTATAAAGCAAGCGGGCTGATCATCAGAACCTCTAATACTACGCAAACAGCCAGAGGGCAGAAAGGTCTCTGGACAACAACTGTTGCGATTGCAATGTTATTGTTTGAACCAATAAATTATGGAGATGTTCTATGATCAATGATCCACTATTGCAATATATCCAAACACTCCCAGCTCATTTATGAGCCAGATTGCTAATGCTAAATCGGTCGCCGGTGAACCTAATATCCGTGGTGCTATAGCCTTCGATAACTGAGATACAGTCTGAGGGTAAGGATATTTGAAAGAATCAAATACCTTGGTATACCCAGTAAATATGATGTATCGTTCCATGGGAATGACGAATTCCTATCAAGAGGCAATTGAAGAAGGCTCTAATATGTTGAGGACAAAAGCAAAATGTTTTTAACTGATTTGATACAAAGAAGGAAAAATATAATCAATCAGGAAAGTAAAGGGATAAATTTAGCGATCTACTTAATAAATGAATTCAAAGATAGAACATTTTCTTTTAAGGGATTAAGAAATAAATATTTTGCAGTCACAGGGGAAGAACTCCTAAAACTAATTCAGGAGGAACTAGAGAGTATGATTGTACTGTACAATTATACAACGAGAGCAAAAACATATACTGATAGAAAAGGAGTTTCTCAATTAAACATAAGATTAATTGGAAAAGTGAGCATGATGCATAGATATAATCCATTAGATATAAAACTGGATATAACAACGGAAATGCCTCAAAATCACCCTAAATTAAGAGGGAAATAACGATATCTTGTTTTGTTAAAATGGAATGTATCAAAATATAATAAATTGTTATAGCAATGAACTGTATATTTTGCTTAAGAAATTTTCAAGGTGGTATTAGTGGTTATTATGCTACCCCGTTTTTAAAGTTCACCCTTTGTGAGAGTATCTCGCACAGTGTCGTTCACATCAGACCCAAGGTAAGTCGAAATAGATACAGTTGGAAGTGTTGGAATATCGCGTCGATACAATCCTCTGGATAGGACATTTCACTTTGCTACGGAATCGTCAAGGTTCCATCATTCTATAGAAAAGCTGGCCAGAGTATTCATTCAAATACCTTAGACCTGGCTACTGACTGGAAAAGGAATCTACATTATTGCTACCCGAACTACCAATAGCAACAATCGAGAATACATATATGGCCCTGTTCCATCAAGGAGGCTGGGACGTTCACTCGGAGTTGATGTTGTGCCGTTCAAGATATGTACTTACGACTGCATCTACTGTCAGTTGGGAAGAACGACTAATAAGACTACTCAACGCAGTGAGTGGACCCCACCAAAAACCGTTATCAAACAACTCAAAAGCAAACTTTACACCAAGCCAGACTACATAACAATATCCGGCTCTGGTGAACCAACGCTTTTCTCGCGACTTGAGGATCTCATTTCCAGGATTAAAGACATTACTGATATTCCCATAGCTGTGCTTACAAACGGTTCACTGTTATGGCTGCCGGAAGTAAGAAAGGCCTTGAAATCTGCGGATATGGTTGTTCCATCACTCGATGCAGGAAGCAACCGGATATTTCAATATGTTAACAGACCTCATCAGGATATTACATTCAGCAAAATGCTTCAAGGTCTTGTGGAATTCCGTAAAGCTTATAGTGGTCAGTACTGGTTGGAAGTGTTCCTTCTGGCAGGTGTAACCACACCAGAGATGGAAATAAAAAGACTGAAGACATGTATAAATGCTATCCAACCCGATAAAGTTCAGGTAAATACTGTTACTCGTCCACCTGCCGAGGGTTTTGCGGAACCAGTACCGCAAAAGCAATTACAAACTATAACCAAGAAGCTGTACGAGAAGGCAGAAGTTATCGCTGACTACAGTAATGTTCATAAACAACAGGATTTTTCCGCTCTCTGTGAAGATGTTCTGACGCTTTTGAAACGTCGGCCATGTTCTGTTGAAGATATTGCCGCAGGTCTTGGCCTCCATCGAAACGAAGCTGTTAAGTACGTAGAGGAGTTGTCGTTTGTGGGCAGAATCGAAGCAAAACCGCATAATCAACAGCTTTACTATCAAGCCGTAATATAACGTTATGAACTTCCTTTTAAAGTTGACCAAAGGCCAGACCGATGCCTAAGCAAATATTGAAAGAGTTAAGAGGCCACGCTCCTTTTACTTTTGCCGGAACAATTTTACAAAGTTCTGGTCTAATCCTGCATAGCATCTCGTTCCAATCATGCTCGCGTGGATAAATAACAAACAGATATCGTTAATAAAGGAGAAATTGTCATGAAGAACTTGGACAAAACAAGACTTTGCGCTATCGGATGTGATGGTATTAACGTGCTCGTGACTGCTCTGGTTGTGCTGATCTGGGTGGCTGCTGCTCCAGGGCAACGGGGGATGGGTGACGACAAGGGTATTTCGCAGCAAAGGCTGAAACCTCGTTTGGTCCTCATCTCAGGCAAGTTGCAGGAGATCAAGACTCATCCATGTGAGAACACTACCGGCAAAGCTGACCTTGGAACTCATCTGATTCTTAGGGACAAGCAAGGCCGAGAACTCAACATCCATTTGGGACCAGCGCCGGAGCTGTCTGAGACTGTCAAGCAGCTTACTGTGGGCAGGAAACTCGATTTACTTGGATTCCGCACCGACAAGATGCCCCCGAATCAATATGTCGCTCAAACACTGATTATTGGCAGTAATATAGTCCAGTTGCGTGACTCTGACCTCCGTCCTTACTGGGCCGGGAGCAGGCTTGGCCAGGAAACACTGTCGCCATCTACTATGACAACTGCAGATCAAAAAACGGTCAGGAGAGGGAGTTGTCTCTATTATGGTCCCAAATTGTGGCAGTCTCGCTGTTTTCAAGACGCGCCTAGGCCACGTTGGAGGCGATTCTGTCGTGGAAGGGCTTACTGCCGACGGTGGGAATGGGACAACTGAGAACTGTGACGACACCCGCCATGTCAACATCGGAAGATATGAGAAGAAGGACTCGCTTCATCTGGCCTGTGACGCCAAGTCTTTTGCGACTAGGTACCCAGTGCACAGCAGCTATAAATCAAATAATGTAGAGCGACTCTTCTGCGCCAAAAGTGAAATCCAAACGGAGCTCAAGAATTGCCGACCTTATTATATAATGAAGCCGTGACACGATATCGGAGATACTCGCTCGGAACGCAATTGAGCACAAAAACCCATGCCTAAGCAAATATTGAAAGAGTTAAGAAAACACGCTCCTTTTACTCTTTTTGGGGCAATTACAGGAATAATCGTTATGTATCTTTCCCAGACATTGTCCCCTAAAGCTTCATATTCTATTTTCTATACACTTCATCCAATTCATGTTCTGCTAAGTGCGCTTGTGACGGCTTCTATGTACAAAATCAACAAATGCGGACACATAAAAGGTAAGTGTAACCTTTGGATTTTACTAATGATTGGCTATATAGGTTCTATCGGTATCGCAACAACAAGCGATTCATTAATCCCTTATTTAGGTGAGGTTTTGCTCGAGATGCCTAACAGAGGTCTCCATATAGGCTTTATCGAAAAATGGTGGTTAGTGAATCCCTTAGCAATAGCAGGTATTGTAATAGCATATTTTTGGCCCAAAACAAAATTTCCACATGCCGGACATGTTTTATTAAGTACGTGGACATCACTGTTTCATATTATCATGGCTAAAGGAGAAGCCTTGGGTGTGCTTTCCTACATTACTATCTTTTTGTTTCTTTTCCTCGCTGTGTGGATACCTTGTTGTGTAAGCGATATCGTGTTTCCGCTTTTGTTTGTAAAAGAATCGAATTAGTACTCAATGCGAATTGATATTGTGGGTCCTGAAGGAGAGATTAACCTTGAGGATACTCGCAAGAAGGCTGTTGAACTTTTTAATTCAGCTGGAATTGTGCTGAGTCTGTATTCATAGCTATCAACGACATTTTTACCTGCTCGGATATGGGACTACGGATTGGAATCTGAAAGGAACTTGACATGAACATTTCAAGACGTGCAGTGCTTTTTAACAGCCTTATCATGGCTGGCTGTAGTACAACATGCGCATTTGGCAATGACTCGGTGAAACCAAATACCATGAAAAGTGAGAATACCAGCAGTCTCTTCGAACTGTACCCGGTCGGCAGGATAGAAAGAAAAGGCAAGTCTGTGAGCTTGCATATTTTTAAGAAGTACAAAGATGCTCTTAAAGGGTTGGACGGCTTTTCACACGTTTTCGTGCTATATTGGTTTGATAGAAACGATACACATGAAAAAAGAAGTATCCTTCAGGTTCATCCACGTGGCAATAAAAAAAATCCTCTAACCGGTGTTTTCGCCTGCCGCGCGCCTGTTCGGCCAAACCTTATTGCCCTGAGCTTATGCAAGATTATTTCAGTGAAAAAAAATATAGTGTATATTGAAAACATCGACGCCCTTAACAACAGTCCAATTCTTGATCTCAAACCATATATTCCCCACATAGACCACATCATCAAAGATGTTCGCGTACCTGATTGGCTAAAGGAGTAAAGTTTTACTCAGTTTGGTCTTACAAATAATTAAATACGTAGAAAGAAATAGGGGCAAAGACAAATGACAGAAAAGCATGACAAAATTGCGCAGGATCTCCAGGAAGCTATATTGGAGGGCTATTCGGAGAAGTTTAAAAAAGAGTTTTTGAGACCTGAAAACATTGGGAAGATAAAAGATTCAGACAGCTATGTCAGCATTACGGGTGTCTGTGGAGATACTCTCGATATATATTTAGTCGTCAGGGAAGGAAAGATAAGCGATATCAGGTTTATGACTGATGGTTGTGGTGCCTCAATTACATGCGCCAGCTATGTCACAAGAACAGCAAAGGGAAAATCCTTAGAAGAAGCACTCCGGATTAAACCGGAAGATGTTAACAAATATTTTGAAGGTCTCCCCGAAGATCACAAACATTGTGCTAAGCTGGCTGTAAT
Organism: Planctomycetota bacterium; assembly: GCA_014384025.1. Classification (GTDB taxonomy): domain Bacteria; phylum Planctomycetota; class Phycisphaerae; order Sedimentisphaerales; family Anaerobacaceae; genus NIOZ-UU13. Next base: position 7,224 of record JACNGQ010000233.1, read on the forward strand.
TACACTTGCAGCTGCGATAGAAAAATATCAAGGTAAATCGAATAACAAATGAACAAAATATTTACGATTTTATTGTGGATTTGGCAATTCGTTAAAATTGTAAGATCTCGCAGGATTGTTAAGTCATATTTGCGTGAAATCCCGGTTGAATAATTGTTGAACCTCGAATGGTTATCGTCAAGCTCTTAATAAACGTATTGAGATAATATTTTGGGATTTTATTTTTTATTTGCTGCTTGGTATTGTAATAACGTTATCCGTTCAAATTGGCGGCGTTGTCGTGGTGTTTGCCTATCTCATAATACCTGCCACAATATCGGTGATTATTTCTTCGCGCTTAGTCGTGCAGTTGATAATCATATGGGCTGCAGCAACAGTGGCGTCAATAACAGGCCTGCTATTTTCGTATTATCTTGATTTTTCAATTGGACCTTCTATTGCATTGTTTCTCGGAGGTGAACTGATACTCGTCGCAATTATTGCACAATTTTGCGGAGAAATAGGTTTACCGGAAGGGGAACCTCAGTTGTAAGAAGAAAAGATATGAAAACGTATGATACATGCTTGATTTGATACTTTGGGGGTGGAAATACTTTTGAACACTTGCAGCAGAAGCGATGTAAATTGTAGTTGTATGAAAAACTATTTGAAAGGAGTATGACATGAGTGAAATTGGACATTTAATTAGGACATTGGCGCTCTTACTAACGATGTCTATTACACCGGTGGCGGCGGTGGGTGAGACCGACGAATGGCCAGGCTGGCGGGGACTACATCGGGATGGGAAATCCCCTGATCGGGGCCTATTGAAAGCGTGGTCGGACGAGGGACCCGAGCTGCTGTGGAAAGAGGATGGGATTGGTAAAGGATTTTCCAGCGTAGCCGTTAGCGGGGGGCTGATCTACATTACCGGTGATATAGACAAACGATTGGTGCTGTTCGCCTTTGATCTCAATGGCAACCCCCAATGGAAGACCGACATTGATGCGGCATGGACCAGAAACCATCCCGGCTCGCGGTCAACACCGGTGATAGACAACGGAAACCTGTACCTTGTCTCTGGCCACGGACTGGTCGGCTGCTACGAAGCCAAGACCGGCAGGGAGAACTGGACCAGGCAGATGCGCGAGTTCGGCGGCGGCGTGCCGAATTGGGGCTATGCTGAGTCGGTGCTGATCTATGACGATTTGGCTGTGGTTACGCCCGGCGGGGAAAACTGCATCGTCGCATTGGACAAGACCACCGGCAAGACCATATGGATCAGCCGAGGATTCAAGGCTGAAGCGCAGTATAGTTCTTGCTACCTGTTCACGTACCAAGGAGTGCCCATGATCGTCAACGGCACCCAGGGGGGCATCGTCTGTGTCGACCCTAAGGATGGTCGCGTGCTCTGGTCCAATCCCTTCAGTGCCCGCAACACCGCCAATTGTCCCACACCAGCTTTCTCCGACGGATACGTGTTTTGGGCTAACGGATACCGTAAGGGCGGTATCTGCTTCAAGCTCACCATCAACCGCGGCCAAGTTACTGCCGAGGAGGCCTGGAGAACAGGGGACATGGACTGCCATCACGGGGGCTACGTCCTGCACGATGGGTATATCTATGGCAATCACAGCAGGGGCTGGGTTTGCCTGGATCTCAAGACTGGCGAAAAGATGTGGCAAGAAAGGGGAGTTAGCAAAGGCTCTGTCTGCTTCGCCGACGGGATGCTGTACCTGTTTGGCGAGAGGGATGGGGCTGCGGGCCTGGCCACCTGCTCGCCTCAAGGCATGGAGATGAAGGGCAACTTCAGCGTTCAGGGCGACGGCCCCAGTTGGGCTTATCCCGTGGTGACTGCCGGACGACTGTATCTGAGATATGACAATAACCTTTACTGCTTCGACGTGAAGGCGAAAGAGTTGTGATGATCAACTCGGAACGAATTCCCATACGGCCTTTGAAGTAGCAGAATTTCCTGCTAAAGCTATTTGCTTGCTGCAACGCTGAAAACAAAACAAGCAAACCGCCAAACATAATACTCTTGAATAAAGATTCTTGGGTTTGGCCCTGGTATAAGTGGCTCTGAATTGATAATCAATCGGAATCTCTTTGGCGTTTCGCTTCTCTGTCAGTGTTATGACTTGTCTTTCTGGCCGCTCCGTATTCTCAACTTGCACACGAATTGTCTCAAAGCAACGCCCACAACTTGGTGTGGGGGTGAATTGACATTTGAGAAAAAGTGGCATATAAGCCGTTTATTAAAATTCACTATCTTTCTTTTTTGGAGGAATACTATGAAATTCCGAAAAGTCCCTAACCATAGCTTAGTGATGGCAGTATTTGTGTTTGCGATATGGCAAATGTCGCCTCACTTCATTACTTCGGTATCTGCTGACGAAAACAGAGCAGCAGGGCCATTCGCATCTCTGGACTCTATCGACAATAGCCCCAGGGTGGTCTCCGGGGAGTCTAACACATTGCACTCAGCTAAACCAAATGATCGAGCGGGATCTGTCCGAGCCATAGTCTCACACCTTGACTTGGGCGAAGGGGCGGTTATTGCCGACATCGGGGCAGGTAGAGGCCGGGATACGTGGGTCTTTGCGAAGATTGTCGGAGAAACAGGATTGGTATTTGCGGAGGAAATCGTAGAAAGCAATGTGGAATCTTTAAAGACGGAGGCTCAGAAAAGAGACTTTAGTCAGGTTCGCGCAGTGCTTGGCCGCACAGATGATCCTTGTTTACCCTCGAATTCCGTTGATCTTGTCTATATGAATCACGTTTATCACCATCTTGCAAAACCACGAGAGATGTTACGAGGGATCTGGCGCTCACTGAGACCGGGCGGCCATCTTGTAGTGGTTGATCGACAACTCGGGACGTTACGTGACTGGGTTCCCCGGGAGCTACGTGAAAAGAAACATTTCTGGATTGCCGAAACAACGGTGGTCAGAGAGGCAAGAGAAGAGGGATTTGCTTTCATGGGCTGTGCCGAACAGTACTGGCATACAAAAGACAACTTTGTTCTCATATTTCAACGTCCCAAAGAACTGAAATATCCGAGCAGTGATCCAGATCCTTTTCTTTCTATTTCGGTAGAAAAGTATTCCCATCTATTCCTTCCACTTGCTTGTCCTTATAAGAATCCTGTTATAGTAGCACTGGGACAGGCACGCGAAGTGATAGTTCCAATCCTTGAAAACTCTTCCAGCGAAGGGCTGGATATTATTTTAGAGGAGTGGGCTACACAAAAAGAAGAGAGACAGTCGCTTCCCTCTGATATTCATCTTCCTTCGATCCTTACAGAAAACGGCGATCCCAATCTGTCAACTGAGTCGATCGATGTAGTTTTCTTTATAGACAGCTATCACCTGCTTTTCCATGGAAAAACTATGCTTGCTAAGATTTATGAAAAGCTTTCACCAGTCGGTTGCATATATGTTCTTGATCGTAGAGCTCAGGAACTTTTGTCCCGGCGTGAGGCAAGCCATCACAGAAAGATACAGCCGAAGACCGTAAAACGAGAGATGACTGAAGCAGGCTTCTTCCTGTGGTTTCAGGGCCCACGACCGGCTCGCGACCGCTTTCTTCTTGTCTTTGGCAAGAACCAACCTGAAAAGATTCTACCTGAAGATGATCCTTTTATCGGTGGGCCGGTGATTCCCCAAGCTCCAGGTCAATGGCTCAAAAGGAACTACTGGCGCCTTCGGGGACTTAAGGTAGATGATGGAAGATTTGTCCATTTCAGGACACCTGGGAAGAAAGGATCTGTTGAGAAAGTCCCAAGTAGTTCATCAAGTAAAGAAATGTGGAAAATCCCGAAAGAGAAACTTATGCTATACTTCGAGAAAAAGGGCGAAAAATATTTGCTAACCGATTATCAATCCTTGGACCGACGATAGCTACCATTGTTTCTGAAACACCAATTTGCATTGTTTGATTATTAACCTTGTTAAAAACAAAAGGAATATTTGATTGGAACTTAGTTATTTCCTTGAGTATAGGAGCTTTACTTGGAGTCTTGAGGTCGTAGCCAATTCCATCGGCTCCTGTTCTCTCGGACTCGGCTAATGAAAGCAATTGTTGTGCCGTAGTAATTCTTGAAGATAGTCAAATTTTGTGCTTTTGCCTAAGAGTCTTTATCTCTAGTCGAGGTGAAGTGGAAAGGTAATCTTATTGTTATATACGACTGATACTCAGAGTATATTGATTATACCAAAGTTTTAAGAGGAGATTAGATTGATGATGGAACTGTTAAAGCGATTTTACTTGCTTGCTCTGATACTGTTCTTTTGTGGAGCGGGATGCTTCAACGGCAAACCTATGTCTTCACCATCGGACGAGAAATATACCAAGCAAAATGCACTTGGTATGATAAGAACAATTCGTAAGACACTTGCGCCTGTCTATGCTCCTTTGGCTGAGCAGATTGTTTCAGATTTCGACTTGAGCGAACAAGATGGTATCGGGATTGACTTAGGAAGCGGTCCGGGCACACTAATTATTGAATTGTGCAAGTGCAGCCGACTTCATTGGGTTAATGCAGACATCAATCCAAATTATTTTTCAAATTTTTACCGGCGAGTGGAAGAAAATGGTGTAGGACATCAGGTGAGTGCCATCTTCGCCGATGCCCACAATCTCCCTTTTCGAGATAATTTTGCAGATATCATTGTTTCCAGAGGTTCATATCATTTCTGGGAGGATAAGGTACAAGCCTTCAGTGAGATATATCGTGTGCTTAAACCAGGAGCGGTGGCTTATATTGAACGAGGCTTTTCGAGAAATCTGCCTGTTGAAACGGCAAAAAAGATACGCGCAAAACAGGGCAAAAAATTGCAATATGATGTGGATAAAAAAGCCCATGAACTGTCAAACATTATGAATGTCCTGGGAATCAAGGACTATCGCATTGACAGGCCGAAACCGCCTGGTAGTGAAAATGTTAACTATGGGATTTGGGTTGAATTCCGAAAAACTGAAGCAAACGTTTCCAAAGAAGAGGGAAAATAACGTAGAATGCTAAATCAAATCTTTTCAAAAACAGGTTTTACCTTAATCGAGCTATTAGTGGTCATTGCTGTTATAGCTCTATTGTTGGGGATACTCATACCTGCTATGCACAAGGTGCGATTTAGAGCCCATGAAACAACATGTCTGAGTAACCTTCGTCAGGTTAATATTGCTCTGATAATGTACGCCAATGATGACAGAAATAATCGATATCCACTGGAGGCAACCGAACATAATCCTCATCGCAATTTGCTGCAGAAGCTCAATGCCTATAAAAACGGCAGCCTGTTTGAAGCTTTCTATTGTCCACAAGCCAAATTATTGGAGCAGATCGCGAACGATCCAAACGGTGGTGTACCTACCGGGGGTATGGATTCTGTGATTGATACACCTTATAACCGTCAAATCGGTAATATTACTTATATTTACTGGAGTTTCCACGCCAACAAACAGGAGTTAGATGGAAGTACCTGGCGTGATCCCACTTTATTCCTGCCGCGACAATTGACTTTGCATGGCATGGAGGCTCATCGTAATTGGCTTGGCCAGACGAGCAAGACCGGCATCCAGGATGAGCGATATCGCCAGTGCAGTAATGCGAGACCCGCAGAGATTTGGGTAGTATGCGACTTCTTCCGTAAGCAAGGCATCTTCCCGCATGGCCGCAAACCGGGACAAACAGAAGGTGGTGTTAATGTTAATTTCCTTGACGGTCATGTCGGCCGAGTTAATAAAAGTCCAAAGGACAGCTATCGCTAAATAAAAAAAGATATATATCGAGCCCACGTCGAAATCATCGTTGTACATCGAGCTTGCGGTAATCCTACCACAGATTGGCTGCCTAAGAAATCTGGACAACAACGATGAGTTTATCGAAACAGCATACACGTTTCGGGCGCCCCCAGGTCAATTTCAACGACTTCCGAGCAAGACTCAAACGCAAATCATGATTCTCTCGCTAAATTGCAGACGAGAATATTACTATTAACTTACCAACAAACAAGAGTTTAAGTACTGATCAGTATTTGCACTGTACGGGCTTATTTTTAAGACAATCAATAATCGGCTTTTTCTAACTCACCTTGTCAATTACTGAGGGAAAGTTTCACCGCTTTCCAAACGTGCCGCAACGAAAGCTGCCATGTTTGCGTTATCGCTGCCAGTTATGCCTGAGCCGTATTTTTCTATTACATAGGCAACAGAATCACCAACTGGTGAGCCTATATCGTTATTTAGAACAGCAATATATTGAACAAAAGCATCAATGTATTCTATTGCTGTGGCATACTGGGTTCCATCATTGATGCGTCCGGCGAAAGCTGTAACAATCGATGAGGCCACTTCCGGGGTGAACGGAGCGCTAGCAGGTGCCAGCTCGTTAAATACCTGATTCATTGCAGCCATGCCTGAACCGTTCTCGTCAGCCAAGATTACCGCAGCGTCAAGGAGCCTTGCGCAGCTTTCACACGGCTGAATATCGGTGTTAAGCGCGTAGGAATTTGCCAGGGACACTTCGATGGTTTCTTCCGGAATTCCAAGCTCTGCAGAGACTGCTGCAATCAGAATAGGACAACCATCTAAGCCCAAAATTTGCTTTTGAGCCTGTTCACCTGCTTCTCTATCAAGAGGCGCATTATCCGGATCCACAAGAACCCAGGCTCTACCGTCTGTGATAGCAGGATTGTCAAGGCCGGCCCCGCGGAGCACATATGTGTAACCGGGCGGGAAAGGCCCCACGCCATTATACGGATAAGACGAATAGGGCAGGCGGCCTTCAGCCTGGAACAGCCATTCGGTTATGCGAGAGACAACCTCCAGCCTGTCACCAACGTCTCCATTTGTAAGAGAGTCTTCAAATGCGCCTCCTACAATTCCAGATTCATCGAAGGTGACAGTATCATAGGCGTCGATAACCATTGCTCCTTCAGATACAATAACAGGCAACTCCTCTTCTATTATAGAAGAGGAAATGCTGACTGCCGAACTGACATCGATGTCTCCATCAGTACTTGCAAGATAGATTGCCGCATCGAATGGACCACCTTCATACCTCGGGAAACCACTTGGTATTTCAGTTCGGACATCCAATAAATTGAGACCTTCACGGTCATCAACATCGCCGGTTGTGTCGTACGTTCCAGAAGCTGTAAGTGTGGTATTCTCACCTAACATCAGGTCTTCGGCACCCATAATCACAATTGCCGCTTTACCGGGTCCATAAGGCAGGTCAACACCTATATCCAGTTCGTCATCGGAAGTGCCGGTTATGGCAACATTATCGAGGATAGCGTAGTCTGGGTCTGGGTTTGCTGTACGGACTGTGTGGTTATCCGATATTATTGATACTCCGCCTTCAGAAGATTCCACAATACCGCCAAACGGATGGCTTATCTGCTCAAAACCGGGATGAGTACCAATCTTAATATCTTCATCAGCGTCTGAACCCTGAAGCACAATGTTATTGACGGCTAATGCCTGTATGGATTGCCACTGATCAGCCGCATTATCATCATTTCCGCCGTTAGCCGTATCAACTGTTGTAAATCCACCATCTGTGATTTCAACCATAAGATCAGTGTTTGCCTGATTAGCAAATGTAAAGCCTGCCAAATCCAAATCGTTCTGTTGTACCAATGTCAAGGTACTGCTGCCGGCTTCGATTGTAGTACCACTACCAACATGAGTCATTCCTCCCAGAGTTGCCTCCAGATATATGCTGCCGGAGGTAGCGATTATGTCGTATAAATCCACATCATCTGTTTCAACTATCACAATATCACCAGAACCGCTGGATTGAGCATCAAGGCCATTAACCGTAGTCTCAATAGCACCGAGAGTATCTATCGTCTTAGCTATCGGACTACCGCCTATTTCATCAACGGCAGTAAGAGTTAACATATCAGCTGCAACATCCACATCTGTGTCGTCCGAAGAGTCGTTGATAGAACCGGCTGAATCAACATCTACCTCATCATCAAGAGCAGTTACTGATCCAAGCATTATATCGCCGCTGGTCGTTGTAGTTAATTGAACATCACCTGCACCACCAGCTATCACTTCCACTGCAGTGAGATCTGCTTCGGTTACATCTATCGCAATACTACCATCGGTTGTTGTTTCTGCGTATGTCACAGTCAGGTTACCGTCTCCGTCCTGACTAAACAGGATGTTTCCTGTACCTGTGGTCAAAGATGTTACGAGGACATCTGAAGCATGGGTGTTGTCAATATCGATATCGCCATCTGTCGTATCTGCCGCTATCAAAGTCGCCGCAGTCTCGATGGGTGAGAGGCCGTATATGCCGGATACCGCGTCCAAATCCAGCTCATCAGCCGTAAGGTCGGAATCAGCGTCATCGTCATATTCCTCGATGGAACCGGCCGAGTCAATCGTTATAGTATTGCCGAGAGCCTCGACATCATCCACAAAAACGTCACCAGCCGTAGTGGTAAGCCAAACATCAGAGTCGCCGCCGGCTTCAACTGAAATAGCCGTAAGGTCCCCTCCATCAGCAACCTCTATATCTATATAGCCGTCGCCCGTGGTGGCCAGGTCAACCTGTAAACTGCCGCCGCCGTGCTGGTAGAAATCAATATCGCCTGCATCTGTGGTTAACGATGTCGCAGTTGTGTCTTCAGTATTTTCATTGGAAATGTCTATATTGCCATCTGTCGTATCTGCCGCTATCAAAGTCGCCGCAGTCTCGATGGGTGAGAGGCCGTATATGCCGGATACCGCGTCCAAATCCAGCTCATCAGCCGTAAGGTCGGAATCAGCGTCATCGTCATATTCCTCGATGGAACCGGCCGAGTCAATCGTTATAGTGTTGCCTACAGCCCTGACATCCGTTACCACTACATCACCGGAGGTAGTCGTCAGGCTAACGTCACCTGCTCCACCGGCCTCAACCCGGCCACGGAGGCTTATGTCGCGGTCCGCTTCAAGAGTCAACATCCCATCACTGTCCATAGTCTTGTCAACTGCCAAAATTATGTCCCGGCCGGCTTCCATCCCTATCTCACCTGCTTGAATATTATCATTGAGGACGATATCCCTATTTGCTACGGCTGATAAGCTGTCAACGCCTGAGATAGCAGTGGAATAGATATCACCGGCAGCAAGAACTACTTTTCCTACGTTTCCGCTTGATGCTTCAAATGAACCGGTGTTATCAACGGTGTGCTGGGCCGGGTTAGTCATATTAACCTGAACAACGATATTGCTGCCAACCTCACTAAGTAACACAGTTTCGCCGGCGGCCATTACAACAGCTCCGCCCGGCGCTGTTGTTCTTATAGTACCTTTATTAGTAACATTTTGACCAATAAGAGCTATATTTTCTGCATTGATTCCATTTGTCACACCCTCATTTGTCACATCACCAATAACGTTGCTGTAAGGGTGTCCAACTGCCGGAAAGCTCTCAAATTGATAAATGCCACTCATAAAGTTGTTATTTTGGATATCGATACCTGAGGCAACGAAGTTTCGGGCCTGGATGTAAGAGTCAGGCCCGAAGATGACGCCACGAGTGTTAACAATGAAGATCTCGCCCTGATTACCATAAAGGGAACCGTTAAATAGCGTTTCACCTCCCGCAATTACTCTGTTCAAGACAGCAAAATTCCCACTCGCTAGGAAATGAAGCTCCTCGGTTGACAGGGTATTCAGACTATCCCAGTTGATAACTGCGCGGACGTCGGCATTCATATGCACATTGGTAACGTTAGGAGCCACGCTGTATGTTATGGTGCCTCCAACGGGAGCCACCTGCACTGGATTAGTGGGTGTGGCCAGTACAACCTGTGCCGGAACTGCTAAAAGGATACAGTACACCAGCAGGCAAGCTACAATTTGCCTCGAATAATAAGTTTTTGACATTTTCCTAAGCTTTCCCATCATTTTTTTCCTCATTCAAAAATCCCCATTTATATTTTATATCCATAAACGATTTTATACTTCCATTCCGACTACCTGGTCGGATAAATTCACCATTACCATCTCAACATCACGCCGGCACTCACACGCCCTTTACCTGTTCGTGTATTGTCGGTTGACTTGAGGGGATAGCCGTAATAGACAGCACCACTGAAATTGTCCCCAAGCTCTATAAGTGCTCCTGCGCCTACAGAAAAGAAATCTTCATCTGCTCGTTCTGTTCCAACAGGGTGTCTTATCTTGGCTCTTCCATAGTCAACAAAAACCAAAGGAGCAAGTTTTCTCAGGAATGGCTTGCTTTGTTTGTCCCCGGTATCATCAAGGAATTTAGACTCCTCATATTTCACAAGGTCAAACTCATATTGCCCGGATGCAAACATTCCGCCATCAGCAACAAGTTCATATTCGTCGTAGCCTCTGATACTGTACATTCCGCCGAAGGCGGTCATTTTTGCGGGGACCAGTCTTTCGTCCGATGTTGTCCAGCTAAAAGAGCCGCTAACGCGCTGAATCTTATTCGTATCGAGATACTGGTTGTGAGCAGCAGAAGCAGTATAAATGGCAAAATCGGATTCAGAATTTACTCGTGCCAGACGAAACTCATCGCCACCGGATTCACCTCCCATGCTTTCATAACGGCCGAGTGTGATAGAGCTTTCCGACAAATCGTCTGAGCGGTGCAAGTCAATCCCGCCCCCCCACAGCCAAAACTTTATGTCCGTTCCCAAAAAGGTCGGGAACAATGAAGGTGTAACCTTGCTTCTTGTATGCTCAAGAGAGCCTTTGATATCAAAGAACCAACCATCTTCAGTCTGGAGCAGGTTGTAACGCAGTATTCCGCCATAAAATGTACCTCTGCCAAGAAAGTCAATCGGACCAGAGGAAGAGCTTATGTCAAACTCACTGTGACCTCCATAAAGGTTAAGACGCAGCCGAGGTCCTAACAGCGGAAAATCGTAACTGCCGAATAATCCGTAATTCTCGTCCACCGTTGAATCCCATGGCGCCTGGTATATGACCGTTAATGTGTCGTCTATACCTAAAAAGTTTGTATTGACGAGGCCGACTCTTGGGTCCCATTGCCTTGGTCTTGTGCCAGAGTTATCCGCCTGAATGAACCAATGCCAGGGATTTGCCTCGTAAATATTATATCCCAGAGAAATAGAGTTTGGTTCGGTTCCCTTCGATACGACCCCACTAACATACCTGTCAGGATTCAGGTTGAGCAAGTTAATAAAATCATTCATTTCTTTCTGATTTGTCACCTCTCCGAGTTTTACAGGCGACCAGCCAATCACCGCTGAGCTGCAGAGATAACCCTTTTCAATTATCTCATTTTCAGGAGTGTAATAAGTAGTTGTAATTGCACTGACGGGTGCCTCAATGACTTTTAAAAGCAAAATTTCATCCTGCAATTCTCGTCCTTCCCTCATTGTATTTGCGGGAACATAAACATATATGCCGGCATAATTCTTATCCTGATAAACCGAGAGAAGATATTGAGTAAAACCCTGTATAGTCCTTGTTGAAACCTGTCGAGCCTGTCCGGGTTCCAAAATGATATCATGCAGTGCTCTGAAATCGTAAAGATTGTCACTTTCAGCCATCTTTAATGTCTCGGTGGAAGCGTTGTAAATCAGAGGCATGTCAGCCAACAATTCATCGGTTGTTAAAAGGGTGTTGCCGCTGATACGAATTTCCTTTACACTTATGCGCTGTGTTGTGTCTTCCGGCAAGTCAATTTCCGAGATTTCTTCCTGGAGCTTTGCTTTAGCTTTTTCAATAGCCTCTCGTCTGGTCTTAACAGAAGCATCTTTCTTTTTTTGGATTTGTTCAGCTTCTGTTGAACTCACAACATTCCCGGCCATCGTGTCCCAAATGGGAACACACAAGATAATACATAAGAATATACAGCGTACTAAACTTGCCATTGTTGTCGTGCTATTCATAATTTTTCTCCTTGAAATACACAAGTTAGATTGGAAGGCCCGATTCTAAATAAAAACCACGGCAAGATAATATCATACTTCTTTCTCATAAACAAGAAAGGAACTCTAAAGTACTAAAAAATCAACTAGAAATAGACGCGGAAGAAATAATCCCAATAGATAATTATATCATTTATTTTGCGATATATCAAGGATAAAGTCCCCAAAAACCCAAGATCGGATTTATTATCACCTACTGTGTTTTTAGTATGTCCGATAAACAAGTATTGGTATATATGCCTACAAATAAACTACTCACTCATATACCAGAGTCTAATAACTTCCTCAAGCAAATATGAAATCATCGAACTGTTTGGAGCGACCGATGATGCTGTTAATCCCGACTTGCCCTACTTTTGAAGTCTATAATTTCAGTGAATCAATTACACCGATAATTATTGACTTCAAACGAGTAAAAAGTCAGAAGCAGAAGCATTTCGATGTTATGCAAGACGCCTGATAACCTGGATTACCCTGGCTCTTGATATCCCAAGATTTCTTCCCAGGTCAGCTTTGGTTTCGATGCCATCTGTGCCGATTATGCAAACCACAGGATTCAAAAGTATGCTGAAGATGGAGTTCCCATTGGCTAGTGGGGTGGATGTACTGATGCTAAGCTACCTGTAAAAAGTTTTTAGACAATAAGTGCTTTTTGCCGATGAAACTTCTGAGTTATTAAATTGAAATGGGAGAACGTCGGCATGAAGCCACAAAGATTTATTAGAACTCTGACCAAAACAGAGTGTCAGGAAGTTGAAGAAGTGTACCGCCGTGGGCCGAATAATCGTGTTCGCAAGCGAGCACACGCAATTCGCCTCAGCGCAATGGGCTATGCGGTTACCCAGATTGCAGAAATACTCGGATGCAACCGACAAAGTATTCACAATTGGTTCGATTTGTTCGAGGCACAAGGCTACCAGGGTATTTACGACAAACCTCGTTCCGGAAGGCCGGTTATTGCCACGGTCGATTATCGAACACGACTTATAGAAGCGATCAAGACCAATCCGAGAAAGATGGGCTATCCTTTTACTGTTTGGACCCTTACACGGATACGGGCACACATGACCAGAGAGATGAAAATTTTGTTGAGCGAATCGAGAGTCCGTCAAATTATGAAAGAAGAAGGACTCGTTTTCAAACGTCCCAAACATACACTTGCCCAAAAACGCGACAAGGATGCTTTTGCAGAGGTTCGAGACATCCTGGAGCAAGTAAAAAAAAGTCCATGGAACCCGGTTCCGGTATAGAACTTTTATTCCTTGATTAAAGTGAGATTCATTTATATCCGCATTTGGTTCGAATGTGGATGCCCAGAGGCTGGTGTGTTGAAGTGCCGGCACCTGGCAAAAATCAAAAGATTCCCATATATGGGGCACTGAATTATCGCACGAATAAGGTCTCTTACCAAGTTGGCTATGGGAAAAATGCGGTAGAGTTTCTTGGTTTTCTCGCGCAATTAGCCTGTGAGTATCATGAAAAGCATTGTGTTGTTGTACTTGATAACGCCAGCTACCATACCGCCTGTGTGGTTCAGAAATTTTGGATGAGTTGTCTTGTCGTTTTCAGGTAATTTGATTGCCACCGTACAGTCCTGAACTAAATGATATCGAACATATCTGGAAGTATGTCAAAGGAGCAAGTCTGGCAAATTTTGATTTTGGTGATAGCAATTCTCTTCGTCAGGCAATCGCCGAAGTTTTTGACGGACTTAATAGTAATCCGGAAAGCGATTTGACGCTTCGCTTCCGTGACCCGTTGTCTAAAAATTTACTCAAGGTAGCTTAGCATTTTACAGCTCACGAAAATGGGGGTATTTTAGAAGTGGAATGTCGCTCATCCAAAGTTTTTATTTGCAGCAGCTTCGCTCATGACTAAGGAGCTTCCCTTATTTATTTCCAGGATTCATAGAGTGTTGTTTGTCGGGCAGTTCTATCAGCTTGAAGCCGATGTCCTCGAACCAGAGAAACTCGTCGATATGGCATCTGATATGTATTTGTTGGGTTTGCCATAAACACACATTTTGGCATAGTTTTTCCTTGAAAATCTGACTTATGCAGCATATTTTATTTAGCGGTTATGCACACAGTGAAACCGCTACGGATTTTTATCCGGAAACCATATAAACATAGTAATTTGATGACGCACTGGAGGTACAATATGTTCGGTGTGACAAAAGAAGAGATCAAATGCCTTATATCGGTTATCGATTATTCTGAGGCGCTTACGATTACGGCAACGCAAGATGATGTCAGGACGGCCTGTGAGATGGCAAAGACATATGGTTTTCGTGCTGTTGTGGCGTTCCCCCAATACCTCGGTATTCTGGTCGATACCCTGAAAGGGACAAATGTACGTGCACAGATTCCTGTTGGCTTTCCTTGTGGTGGAGTGACCACATATGTCAAGTGCAAAGAGGCCGAGGAAGGATTGAATCGAGGAGCTACGGACCTGGATATGGTAATGAATATTTCAGCTTTCCAAGCCGGAGATTATAAAAGTCTATCAAAGGATATATCAGCGGTCATGGATGTGGCCAGGCCGTTCAATGTGCCATTTAAGGTGATTATTGAAATAGGAGTCCTGAGCGATCAACAGATTGTTACCGCAGCAAAATTAGTTGCAGACTGTGGAGCTGATTTTATTAAGACCTGTACGGGATTCGGGCCAGGCCGGGCTACAGTGCATAGTGTCGGCTTGATAAAGGAAGTTGTGGGCGATCGTGTTGGGATAAAGGCCTCAGGAGGGGTAGCTTCCATCGAAGACGGGGTGACTCTCATGCGCTCCGGGGCCACAGTCGTAGCTATGCGCCGATATCTTGTTGATCAACTCAGAGAGCTTGAATCGACTGTTTAACAACACAGCTCATAATGACAAAAGGATGGAATTTTCAGGAGAGACAACACGCAGGCCACAAAAGAGAAAAATAAAATAAATTCGTAATACGTAGTCCTTATCTCAGAATGTTGGGCCGATTCGATTGACTGAAAACTCTCTGCAATTGTTGAGCTCGGAGGCAGTTTGCCTTCCGTTACACACGTCGATTATAAACTCGAATATCTCATCAGCTACGCCATCGACCGGAGTGCCTCCGATTATCTTGCCGGCATCGATATCGATGAAGTTGCTCATTCGCTGATACATTTTCGTATTGGAAGAGATTTTTATCACCGGCGCAACCGGATTGCCGACAGGTGTTCCCGTACCTGTGGTAAAGAGTATCAGATTTGCACCGCCGGCAGCCATTCCAGTAACCGATTCGGGGTCGTTTCCGGGCGTGTCCATCACAACAAGCCCTTTACACAATGGTTGCCGAGAGTACTCGACGAATTCATTAATATTGGAATGGCCGCCTTTGATAATACAACCCAAAGATTTTTCCTCAATGGTACTGAGCCCTGCCTTGATGTTGCCAGGAGCCGGATTACAGCCTCGCGGGTCACCACCGGCATCTTTTATCATTTGAACATAGGCCTTAATTCGGGCAAGAATTCTTAGCTTTACAGCCTCATCCGGAATTCTGGATTCCAGGCTCGCTTCTGCTCCGATCATCTCAGGTATTTCGGAGAGAACCACTGTAGCACCAAGCTCCACAAGCTTATCACTTACTAATCCAACAGCGGGATTGGCGGTGATCCCGGAAAATGGGTCCGAGCCGCCGCACTCAAGACCTATTGTCAGACTGCTGATATCAAAGTCGCTTCGCTGCTGCTTCGAGACGAATCCTTTTATCTGCCGAAGATAATCGCAAGCAATATCCATAATTTTCCGTACTTCGCCGATTTCCTGAATCACAATCGTTTTAACAAGTTTTTCACCGCTATCGATCCGCGATGCAATGCTATTTACATTTACACTCTCGCAACCAAGCCCAACCAGCAAGACACCTCCGACATTCGGATTGTTACAAGTGCCGCTAAGTGTTCTGAGCACTTGTTCTGTGTCGGCGCCCATGTGCGTGCAGCCGTGTTGATGTGTAATTGGGATAATACCGGTATCGATCCTGGCTATTTGCTCCACAATGAAATTCGCACACGAAACGCTGGACATTACGATAATGTGGTTACGTATGCCAAAAAGGTTCTCCCTTCTCAGATATCCTTCGATTTTGATTGTGGACATACGTTCATCTCCCCACAGAACTATACTAAGCTGATTAAATTGTGTATATGAACACAATCGCCTTTTTTAATATCTGCAATAGCAAGACCTATTACATACCCATATTTATATACCGGCCCTGACTTGCTGACGTCCGAAAGTGCTATCTTAAAACCTGCTCTGATATCTTCAGGTACGGTGATGGTAGTGGCGCTTTCGCCGGAGCTGAATATATAATCTCCCGCCGGCAAATCAATCAGCGCTGTCGCTACGTTATCGTTTTCGCAGAGAATAACTGCGTAATCTGCGAGATTTCGACATTGGCTCATTTATTCCTCCAAAGCAGCGTGAAATCACAGTCTTTATCATTTACCATCGCGGAAGTATCCGTTCCCAACTTGGATCTATGTGTTTGCGCATTTGAGCTTCATCATCCCTTTTACGATAGGGACATTTCCGGTAGCGCTCACGTCCTTTTGCCAATTGGTCGTAGTCCAATTCCACTCCTAATCCGGGCTTATCAGGAATCATAACACAACCGGCCACAATCGGTACGCGGCCTCCGGCGACCACTTCATCTTTTTCCGACTGCCATGGATAATGGGTGTCACAAGCATAGGTAAGATGCGGAGTTGCCGCCGCCACATGCGCCATGGCCATCAAAGATACACCCAAATGACTGTTGGAATGCATCGACAACCCGATACCGAATACCTTACATAGATTTGCCAGATGCCGGACCTGTCGCATTCCTCCCCAATAGTGATGGTCACAAAGAATAACTTGTACGGCATCAAGTTCCAGGGCTCGTGGTATGTCTGCAAACGATGTAACTACCACATTAGTTGCCAGGGGTGTCTTGATATCCTCTGCCATGAGCCGTTTTCTCACTTCCGCCATATTCTCAAGACCTGCAGTCGGATCTTCCAAATATCCTCCACATGACAGCTCTTTTGCCAATTCTTTACCCACACGCACCGAGGTATTAACCGTCCATGCCGAGTTCGGATCGATACGTAGAGGTATTTCGGCCCCAAGCTCCTGGTAGAGTAGCCTTATGGCTTCAATTTCTATATCGGGCTCAAGCACACCACCTTTGAACTTAATGGAGCTGAATCCGTATTTAGCAATCATTTGTTTGACTTCCCGGACAAGTGTATCCGGAGTCATAACTTCGCCATATTCGTCCTCGCGCAGATCATCACCTTCTCCACCGCCACCGGCGTGTTTGAAAAATGGATAGGCAGAGAAAGCGACCCGATCCCGTACACGACCACCGATGAGATCGCATACTGGCTGGCTGACAGATTTACCTATCAAGTCAAGGCAGGCTACTTCGAGAGCTGCGTACGTTCGAGTTGTTTGATCAAGAGGATTCTCGCCGGGTACAAGGTAGGTCTGCGAGCGTTCGATTCCGGAGCCCTCACCTTCCACCATCGAAGAAAGCAAGCCAGTCAGCCGGTAAGGATTTTGACCAATAATCTTTTGGCGGTCCGCCTCGAGTGTGCGTGCAGGTATTTCTCCACCATATGTTTCAGAGATTCCAATTATGCCATCTTCACTTTCTATTTCCAGAATCGTCCGCAGGGCATAGGGTGCATGAAGGCCATAGGAGCTGCGTAAAGGGGGGTCTGCGATAGCGATGGAGTGAACACGCATGTCGGTAATTTTCATTATGAATCCTTACTTTATGTTTATCGATATTGTTAAACCAATGGGAAAAGACGAGCTAGAATCATAATCACAAACAGACCAACGATTCCCATTAGCGTCATCATCGTCGAGCAGGTTTTCAACGTTTCGGCCTCCGTCATACCAGACATCTTGCATATAACCCAGAAACCACTGTCATTCATCCATGGAATGAGTTTTGACCCACATCCGATGACCAGTGCCAGATAAACCGGATGGAATCCCAACTGTCCGCTACCGGCCAGACCACCGAGAATGCCAACCGCTGTTATCATGGCAACCGTTGCGGAACCCTGGGCCGTTCGGACAATAGCTGTTACACAAAATGCCAGAGGAAGTACTGCGATGTGGTAAGAAGCAGCCAGCTCCTGAATGCGATAACCAATACCGGTCTGCTGCAGGATTCCACCAAAGGCACCGCCGGCAGAGGTTATCAAAATGATTAAGCCGCCGCTCGAGAGTGCATTCTGAAGGAACATTGTGATATTCATCTTACTGCCTCGATTCCACCACGCATAAGTCAATAAAGCAATTCCAGCCGAGATGGTCAGGGCCACGTTGGGATTGCCGACATTGTCAATCAACACTGCAATGCTTTGCCACAATGGGGCCGTTGTTATGGAAGATTGTGTCTTCTGCAAGGACTTGAAAAACGTCCCTCCGGCAATCAAAATAACGGGCAGGATGATGGGCAGCATCGAAAGCCAAAACGGCGGCAGGATTGCTTCATCTTTTTCTGTCATGCTTTTAAGGTCGGCGGCAGAAGTATCGGCCGTGTCCCTGACGGGGATTGGCCATTTTCGATTCGCCCATAGCGCATAAAGATAACCGGCGCTTACTGTAAATAAGCCGACTACGATTCCCCCTATGATCATCAGTCCCAAGTTTACAGAAAGTGCACCTGCAACGAACAAAGGGCCCGGCGTCGGCGGCACAAGAGAATGGGTCATTGTCGCCCCTGCGACAATCGACATTATGTAGAGACCATAATTGCGACCTGTCCTGACTCCCATCGCCTTGCCCAGGGGCATCATCAGATAAAAAACCGTGTCGAAAAAGACAGGCATCCCGAGCAGGAAGCCGCTGCTTAAAAATGCGTACGACGTGCGTTGTTCCCCCAGCCATTTTACAAGCGAACGGACAATTCTCTCGGCCGCACCGCTTTCAAGCAAAAACTTTCCGATGATGGAAGCCATTGCAATTAGAATTCCGATCTTAGTGCATGTGCGGCCGAATCCATGAGCCACCCTTTCCCCCACGGAAGATTCCACCAGAGCGGTTTTTTCCTTAACTGTCATCTGTTTTTGATTGGCGTACCTCTCCAACCCCGCTGATGTTGTAAGACTTCCGACAATCAGTGCTCCAAGTATCAACGCCAGAAATGCGTGCAAACGCAGGATCAATATCCCACCCAACACAACAATCATGCCAATCAGCAGAAGCCACAGGGGGTCGATCATGACGTGTTTCCTTTCACCCATTTGACACTGTGATCCCCAGTCACGGCAATAGTCTCGGCCGTAGAACTCAACTTAAAAATAGACCAGGGACCTTGAATAAAAGGATATTTTTCGAAGACAGTTTCGTTAATTTCAACTCCCATGCCATGCCCATCCGGCAGAACAAGATACCCGTTCTCAATTTCCAGAGCCTCGGATAATATCTCGTCAGCCAGCGGAAAGGAATACATCACCGGATGTTCCCTGTGCGAGTAACATGGGTATTCGAGCCACTCAACAACATTGTCGGGCCAGCAAACACCCAACTGCCCGGCCGTTAATACTTCAAGGGTCGTGCCCCAGCTATGAAATGCAAATCGCAGCCCCTGTTTGCTGACACCTTCAAAGATTTCCTGGGCACTCGAGAAACCTCCCTGGCAAAGAACATCCATCTGAACATAATCAACCGCTTCTGAGTTAATCAGATCTTGAAAGCCCAAATCATCCGGTTCGTGTTCACCTGAAGCCAGTTTCACATCCGATTGGGCGTGCAATTTTCTGTACGCAGCATGGTCATCCGGCGGTAAAGGTTCTTCCAGCCAGACAGGATGATACTCCTTCATATCATGAGCCAATTTCGCAATAGTCTCGAAGGAATAATTTTTGTCCCCCATCCTCCACCACGTATGAGCATCGACCATGAGTCCGGCATCAGGGCCTACAGCCTCCCGCATCATAGCAACAGTCTTGAGGTCCTTCTCCGGTCCGTTACCAGGGCGCATTTTGTACGCCGGAAATCCCATGTCTATGACAGCCTGTGCTTCTTCGGCATACTCCTCAGGTTCCATGTACATACCAGCACTGCCATACAGTTTGATTCTGTCACGCTGCCGGCCGCCAAGCAAAGCCGACAGTGTACATCCTTCATACTTCGCCACAAGATCGAGTAACGCTATTTCAACAGCCTTATAGATTTTCATGACTTCCAGGTTTGCTGAAAAGCAAAATTCCTGCCAGAGCCGAGGGTCCTTGCCTATCAGAAAAGGTGCGATTGTCTGCTTTATTTCTCTATCTGCTCGCTCGTGAGCAGGGCCTGGAGCATATCCCTTCAAGCCAGAATCGGTGGTTATTCGAATCAACATTGCGTCTCTTTTTAAAATTGTCCGTTCTCCGGCCCAAAACTGCAATTTGACAGGCTCAGGCATTTGATAGGACATAAGAAAAGAGTCAACCTGCGTAATTTTCAAAGTTTGTTTCCTCGCTAATCCTCAAGATTAGATTTATATATGATTTCTATTTCCCTGTTTCGTGAGAGTTTTTCAGCTCATTTAAACTCTCTGCCATTTTGCGGGCTCCAATCTGGACAAAACTCGAATCCGAACTACAGGCAATAAAACGAAATCCTAATTCATAGTACTTCTTAAATTCTTCGGGATTCTGTAGCAAGATACCGGCCGCCTTACCTTTTTTTGCGGCCGCATCAGCAGTGGCTTTAAGAGCATCCATAAATCTCGGATGGTCGGGCTGCCCGAAAACACCCAACGCAATTGAGAGATCCATCGGTCCAACAAACAGCACATCGATTTCGTCGATTGCCGCGACCGAATCCAGACTGTTTAGTATTTCTTCCGTTTCGATTTGGACGATGCAGACGAGGTTCTTCTTTTGATTGGCATAATATTCACTAAAATCAGAACCGAAATTTGTCGCCCTTACCATTCGAGCGACACCTCTTATCCCATCCGGTGGATATCGGATTGCTTTTGCCGCCTGCCGGGCTTCCTCCAGGGTATTGATTCGAGGACACATAATACCTTCTGCGCCTAAATCCAGAATCCGATGGAAACGCTGTCTCTGATAAGATTCAACCCTGACAAAGGTTGCAGCAGGCGTGTGCTCCAATGCCTGCAACTGCTGTAATATCTGAGCTTCAGAACCCGACCCATGTTCAATATCTATGAGGACCCAATCAAATCCCGACATACCTACTATTTCAGATGTGAGCGATGACCCAAGATTTAACCAGCATCCAATCAAAGTTTCGCCGTTGTATATACGCGCCTTGATGTTCTTCATTGCATCTCCAGTTCTGGTCTATTGGAATAGTGATTGAGCAAAAGCCGCCCTGTATTATATAGAACCGCAAGACATATCGGCTTAGCCGCATTGTTTTATGCCATCCATGTTCGAGCGCGACCTTTGCGCTTAATCTCAGCGATGATGTCACGGGTAATAAGCGCGTCTTCACGAACCTGGAAGTCAAACATGCCAACATTGGCGAAATCCGCTCCATTTTCAAATGCAAATCTGAAGCCCTTTTGCGGGCGTATGGCTCCGGCCGCTAAAACCTTAAAGGCAATCCAGGGTTTCCTGACGTTTTTCATGAACCCGATTGTCTCCTCAGGCCTGGAACACCACATATTATCGTGAGGCGGCAATCCACGCTTGGGACGTTCGGGCTTTGGTGTGGCTGACCAATAATCTCCACTGTGCAGTGTCTTCATATAGAAGTCCACATTAACGCATGCCTTTTCCAGGGCCATTGGCACTTCAAGAGAATGGCAGGCACAACCGGCAATCAGCCCATTTTTCTTGATAAAATCAACAGCTTTGGCCAGCAGATCCACGCGTTTATTCCTGACCCAGTTGTCACCTATGCCCCCATGTATAAAGGCACCGACTGCACCATTATCGATTGCCGTTTGAATCGAACCGTAAAGGTCATAGGTTTTAGGATAAGTTTGGGCAATCCACTGAATCTTTCCGCCCCATTCATTACGATACCGGTTATACACTCGAATAGTTGGGTCCTCACCGAAGGCGTAGGGGCTGTTGACAGGCCCTATCATCGTGTTGATACCGCATTCTTCACATATTTGCCATGTCTCAATAATCTTTTTGTCTGTGAAGTAGTGCCTCATCAACGAGGCAACGTAAATCAAATCACGGTCATGGGCACTGCCGATTATTAAATTACCTCCGCAAATCAGACGGCTGATGTTGATATGCTTAATCCTGCCCATCGGCATATCTATATCTGTGCTTTTCTGTAGGGATGGTGTTTGTTCATCTGTTCCCTGAGCGGTTGATTTGGCTGAAAGAACATGTTCATTATGACCTGCCGCCAATGACAGGCCGGCAGAAGCTGCTAAAGACCTCTTTATAAACAGACGGCGATTCACGGTTTTGGCCATAAAACAATCCTGTGGTTGCTTTACATCAATGATGAGTGTATCACGGTAGCTAATATCTGTCAACTATGAACGCATGAAATTTAGCTGAAAGACTCGTTCGTGCAATGTTATATCATCTCACATTAGGCTGTCATGAGATATATAGGGAATTGTCTGAGGTCCTTCAGGTAGAATACAAATGGAAGCATCCCGCCCATATTTGTGCAGAAGCTCTTCGACTGTTTCTTCTACTTTTGAACATGGTTTGAGAAGAGCACGCTCAATTTGCTCATCGCTGAGATTGTGACTGTAGAAATAAACATCCGCTTTCTGTAAGATTAAACCATGAAGCTGTACCTGCCACATATCGTGTCTGAAGTAACCTTCCTGGCGGATTGTTCTCAGCAGAGATTCATAGCTGTCGGCCTCAGACAGTAACTTGCTATATTCTCCATGGTCGGGGATTCCATCCCAGCAGTCAGCCACCACTACAATGCTGCCGCCTTTCTTAACGATCCGTGCGGCCGCACTCATACCTTTAATAGTCTGGTACAGATTCAAGTCCAATGGATACCCTGAATTGCTGGTAATAACAATGTCGTACGGTTTCTCCACGGCAGCCATTGCATTTTTCTTTACATAGGCGCAACCCTGTTCGTGTGCTTTGTAAAAGTCACCGGAAAAGATGGCTGTAATTTCCTTTTTTCTGTTGAGCGCCACGTTCAATAAAAAACTCGGCGGCACCAGTGACGCGGCTTGTCGTATCTCTTCGTATATGGGATTGCCGGCTGTCACACCCCATGTCGCCTTCGGGTGATCTACGTTTTTCACACTATGGTTTCTAAGTACAGTTTCCAGCAAAGCCAGCCCGGGCATGACAGCCTTGCCGCCACCCGAAAAACCAGCGAAGATATGCGGCTCTATGAAACCGGTCACAATTCGAGTATCACAGTCCAGATATTCTTTATGAAGCCGGATTTCATTTCCGCTACTCGTAGCCCCAACAGTTTTGTGTGAAGGCTGATCCAGGGCATCATTCTGGATAATCCGATACCTCCTCAATACATCATCTCCCAACATCTCCCGAAGCTCCGCTTCCGTATTTGCTCGATGGGTGCCGGTAGCGTTAAAGAACAATATCCGTTCGTCGGGAATATTACCAAGCTCCTGTAAAAGAATCGGTAAGATAATTTGATAAGGTGTCGGGCGGGTGATGTCATTGAAAACAATACCTACTGTGCTCGATTGTCTGACTAAATCTCGCAGGGGCTTAGAATCTATCGGTCTAAGTAATGCATCTTCTATTGCAGCAGCCTGGTCCGGCAGAGCTTCTCTATACATGGGCTCCACGACATCGACGTTCAGAGAATCGGAGAGGTTAATATTCAGCCCTGTCTTGCCATAATCCAACTTTATTTTCATAGCTTCAGATTCCTATTTCACGTTCTTAATCAGTGCAAGGTTTCCGTCCCGTGCCGCTTCTAATATCGGTCCCATATAGTCATCTATCATCTCAACCGTAAGCGGCACAGGCATATTCTGGAGCTTCATCTTTAGCTGAGGATTTTTGGCGGCTGTCAGGGCTCGGTCGATATGCTGCCGGCTGAATCCATCAACATCGCTGAGCCGTATAGGATAGCTTATCCTTCGAGCCAGCTCAAACATACCCTCGGCCACAGCAACCCCAAGGTCCCTTCCTTTAAGGGATTCAATATCGGCGTCTATGAGCGCTGCCTGCTGATAGATTTTACCGATAACGCGCAACGAATGTTCAATGGCCGGGGCAAAAAAGACTGTGTAGTACGGATTCATAATAGCGCAGGCCCGTCCGTGCGGAAGAATATCCACCAAGGAGAAGCTGGTCAAGTGTCCCCCATTGGTTCCGCCTATCATAATGGAATATCCGCCCAAATCTGTGGCCAGGCAGAGTGCTTCCCGTGCTTCTTTGTCCTTAGGATTGTCGATTGCCAGCGGCAGGTAATTGACCGCCAAATAAATGCAGGCGGAGGCCACTTCTTCGATCTTGTCGTAGCCGGGCTTGCCAACAGCTCCGTAAAGAACCTCCAGCGAGTGCGAGATACCGTCGAGTGCTCCATCGGCGGTCAGGTCCAGGGGTGTACTGTATGTTACCTTATAGTCGAAGACTGGAAAAGCAGGCACAATTGCATCATCCACAATCAACTTCTTCTGGCCCGTTGAGACTTCTGTGATGTTCGAGTACTTTGTCAGGTGGGCCGCAGAACTGGCAACAGTCTGAATAGCCATGTGTGTAGTAAGAGACTTACCCCTGTCATGCAATGCTTTTGTGACAAGCCCCATCCCAAAATATGCGTCGATATCACCGTCGAGTGTACGAAGAACATCAGCGGCCTTTACAGCATCGATTGTGCTGCCACCGCCGAAACTTATCACCACATCGGCCTTAATCTCTCTCAGGCTGTCCGCAATTCGAAACAGGTCTTCTCTCGGACAGTTCGGTCTGGCACCTCTGATTTCTGCGACAAGATTCACTGCGGACTTAGCCAAAGAGTCGCGAATAATCCCCACATAATCATCGCTACCCTTAAATGAGTCACGAACCAGCGCCGCGTTCTTACCTGCAGAAGCAACCACTTGCCCTACTTTCGAAAGGACATCCGTGCCGAACAGATATGAATTTCCTTTGAACTCGTGCAACAAAGCACGTGCTTTCTCAAAATCGGTCATGTTTTGGTTCCTCTATACTTGTATCTCAAGCCTCATTTAGTCAATTCATTTCAAATCCGCCGTCAATATTCAGCGTCTGTCCGGTCATATAATCCGAATCCGGCGAACATAAAAAAGCAACAACACCAGCCACTTCCTCAGGACTGCCAGCCCTTTTTAATGCAGTTCGTTCAATGAATGATTTCATTGACTCACCCGGCGCAAGGCCGGATATACGTCCCCTATCCTGGTCGATTTGTTCCCACATTGGTGTGGGAATGACACCGGGGCATACGGCATTGACATTGATATTATACTTAGCAAAGGCCAGAGCGGCAGATTGTGTGATGCTGATAATCCCAGCCTTGCTCGCCGCATAAGGCACTTGCTCGGCTCTGCCGTGCCGTCCGGAGATTGAGGAAAAGTTCACAATCTTCCCGTAACTGCGATTTGCGTGCCCTGTTGATTTGACTTGCTCTGGAACTTGCTTTATCATCTGGCGGCCAACGGCCTGAATAATGAAAGTCGTCCCTTTCAGGTTGGTATCAACAACGCGGTCCCATTCCTGCTCGGTTAGCTCCAAAAAGGGCCCCGTTTGTGCCACACCTGCGGCATTCACGAGAATGTCGATTCTGCCGAATTCAGCCACAGCACGATCAATCATCGGCTGAATCTCAGCAATATTGGCAATGTCAATCTGACAGGCCAATGCGCGGCGATTTAACACCCGAATTTCATCAGCGGTCTGTTCAGCAGTCTTTGGATTCATGTCCGCAACAACGACGTTTGCACCTTCCTCGGTCAGGCGCAACGCCACAGCCTTGCCGATTCCCTGGCCGGCACCGGTAACGATTGCTGTTTTTTCACTTAAACGCTGCTCCATTGCATTATTTCCTAATTACGTACCATATCATACGAAAAGCAAACCGGTTACTCAAAACATCTCTGAATTCCTTAAGAGACTTCTTTATGTTCGATGAAAGACGTCCGTCGCCACTTCACAAAGGTAGCTGCAAATGCGATTCTGATATTCTCTATAGAAATCTGCCGACAGGTCATAAAACTTCTCGCGGTGAATAAACTGTCCTTTTTGGTTACGTTTGCCCACAGAAGCAAAATTGTAATAGTGAAAAACCGTATGATCAGGTGAACGTTCCCGATTATCACCTGTCTCATACCGTTCTAAACATTGTGCGGCAAAATCTGAACCGGCTGCAGCTTCACGGCGCGCATAGTCAAGTGTGTCATCCCACCAAAAACGAAACCTCTCGGATTCTACATCCTTCATCGTCTCAGCGAATATCACCTGCGAGAAAGGAGATATCTTAAAGTGTATATTACCTTGTGCAGCTCGGCCGATGGCCCGCCGGGTCGCCGGTTTAAGATCATCGCCCGAATGACAATCCAGCATAAATCCAAACTCACAAGCGATTTCATAATGCCCCCGAATGCGTTTCTCTAAAGCGACAAGGCCGTCCTGCCCTCTGTAGTCCGAACCTTTTTCTACTCCAAAATTTGGAGCTATATGTGTCACGGGTATCCCCCGCCTTTGCAGTTCAAGTATTAGAAACATCAACTCTCTCTCTGTTGTCAAGCAGGTAAATGCATCTACACCCGAAGGCGTCTCATCAATGCTAAGCTCGAGATCGAAAGAGACCTCATTCCTTACCGCTCTGATATGATTGGATAGTTCCTCAACTGCGTTCAGGGCAGTCCAGTATTTACCTACCAACCGTCCGACAGATGCTTTATCCAACTGGTACTGTTGCCCGGGTAAACACCTCTGACTGTGATAAGCAACGACTTCTTTTTGTAGCTTCGGCTGACAAATATGATTGGCAAGATAGTCCTCGGCTGCGGTTTTAGAGCTAACCTTCATTGCATCATAATCCAGGATATCAGACACATCCAGAGTAAAAAAAGTGTAACGGCGAGCTGCTTCTATAATGCGTTTGGCACGAATGATATCATCGGCACTGCGCCTTACGGTTATGTGGTCTGCATCGGCACCGAACGCCGGAGAAGAAGAGGCCTTGAGTGCTTCCAGCACACCGGCCACCCAGAGCCCTTCGAAAGTGCTGCCGGTGTGCCCTTCCTCGACCCGGCCAAAATTGGCCAAGTAATTAAAGCGTGGCGGCCGGCAAGCCAGTATGTCCTGAAGCAGATTTACTTCACGAACTGAGTTCTGAATCGGGTTGGCCTGAAAATTATATTTGTTCATCGCCTGCCACACACCCTGCCAGGCGGCAGTTGACATTCTCGAACCAACACCTAATCTTGGTACGGCGCCGAGTGCTTTAGGGCCCCTTTTCGGCCTTATCAGAGTGACATAGCGGTCAATAGTCTCGGCATCTGTACGATACGCGGCCAGATGAGTTCCATTTTCAAGAGAGCGGGTGCCAATCGGCTCTCCCATGATGGTATCTTTACTATCGGTTCCAAGCTGAATAAATACCTGCTGACCATCCACAAGTCCGGCGAGGAAGAACATACTTTTTCTATATTCGGCACAAGACCCGGCATATACAACACAACGTTTATCAACAGGCAATGGGTACCCTTCCCTGGCTGCTTGTAACACAGAGTTCCAGTGGGATTCGCCCACAGCCGAAACTGTGCTCCAGGCACTTGCGGCTTCCCAGGTCGCAGTGTCCAATATCGCAGGATTCTTCCGTGGATCTATTTCTATTTTCTCGAATCTCATTTCGACACCTATCATAGAGCAAATCCAAATGAATACATATAGAAAATAAAAAAGTGTTGCTCAAAACATAAACATAAACTATAAATTTCACCAAGGTAAAATTTGTCGGATACGGTAATTAGTAAGCAGTGAATATTGAGTTGTGAGTATCCAAATTATCTATATGACCAATTAGACACTCACAAATTAACCAATTAACCACAGCGCCGGACAGCTACATGCCAAAAGAGACTGAGTCAAAAGCTAACAATGCTGGTAATAGCGAGCAATCCTCATCCGTAGATGCTTCACTTATACAGGAACCGCCGCGGACGCTGGGTGCGACGCTTCTTCGGCTTGGACCGGGTATGATAATCGCCGGCTCAATAGTCGGGTCGGGCGAATTAATTGCCACGACTAAAGCCGGAGCTGAGGCGGGTTTCTGGCTGCTTTGGCTTATTATCCTCGGTTGTGTAATCAAGGTTTCTACGCAGATAGAATTCGGTCGATACACCATCACATGGAGCCAGACACCGCTCAAGGCATTGAATAACTTACCGGGACCGCGACTGAAAGTAAACTGGATCCTCTGGTACTGGTTAATTATGACTGTGCTGGTGGTCTCCCAACAAGGTGGTATTGTAGGTGGTGTCGGACAGACATTGGCCATCAGTAAACCGTTAACAAGCTATGGCAGACAATATAACCGCTTGCAAAATGAGCTGGTCAGAACCAGAGTTGAGTTAAAGGTAGCTCAGGCACAAAGTGCAGAAAGTACCATTATTCAAGACTTGCAACAGAAGATCACCTCATTAACCTCTGAAACAGCTGAGCTTAGAGAGCCGACGGACACATATATCTGGGCTACGATTCTGGCAATTATGACTTCTGTGTTGCTGTATGTAGGCCGATATGGATTGATCCAGTTTGTTGCAACAGTATTAGTTGTAACATTCACAATCGTAACGATAATCACTTTAATCGTTTTGCAGACCAAACCGGAATGGGCTGTTACCGGCGGTGACTTAGCCAGTGGTCTGAGTTTTCGTCTACCACCTGCTGCTGAAGGTACAAACATTAAGCCAATCGCCACAGCGCTGGCGGCATTCGGTATAATAGGGGTCGGTTCTTTGGAACTGATGATGTACCCATACTGGTGTCTGGAAAAGGGCTATGCAAAGTATACCGGTCCCAGAGATAGCACGGCACAATGGTTAAAGCGTGCCCGCGGCTGGCTGCATGTACTGCATATCGACGCATGGACATCGATGGTGGTCTATACTTTAGCTACGGTCGCCTTCTACCTGCTCGGAGCCGCCGTGCTTGGCAGAACGGCCCTTAATCCAAGCGGCAAACATATGGTACGTACGCTGGCGGCGATGTATGTGCCTGTCTTCGGCCCCTGGGCCGATAGAGTATTTCTATCCGGGGCCTTTGCAGTACTTTACTCTACATTCCTTGTCGCCGCAGCAGGTAATGCCAGAATGGTAGCCGATGCTTTGGGTCTGTTCGGAATCACTGACGGCTCCGAACAGGCACGATTAAAATGGACACGCATTGTTTGCGCCATTTGGCCGCTGGTTGCACTGATGTTATATATAGGTGTGCGTGCACCAACGAAAATGATTTTGGCTTGCGGAACCGCCCAGGCAATAATGTTGCCGATGCTGGGAGCGGCGGTTTTGTATTTTCGCTACAAACGTAGTGATGAGAACCTGCGGCCGGGCCGGATTTGGAGTGCTATGCTATGGCTCTCTCTTGCAGGTTTTGTAATCATCGCCGGCTGGTCGCTGCGTTTTGTAATTATCGCCGGCTGGTCACTGCTAAGCAAATTTTTCGGATAGATGTTTTGTTCGGAGAAATAACCAATCAATAGCTTGACTGCGCCGGTATATTACCTAAAATCAGTAACATAGATATAATAAATGTCCCAACAAAAAGTACAACCGGAATGCTCTGGATTGTGCCAGGTAACAAATCGTTGGCCAAACAAGGAAGGATTGAATTATGGATTTGAACGGCAAGATAGTTTTAGTTGTCGGTGGAGCAGGAGGTATTGGTTTAGGTATCGCCAGTGCTCTTGCCACCGAAGGCTGTAGAGTAGCAATTGCAGATTCGAACGAAGAGGCCCTGGTAAATGCTGCCAAAGCCGGAGGCGGCGACTCTGAATTTTTATGGCAGACCTGTGACATCACCAAGCGTAAGCAAGTATCGCAGCTATTTAAATGGCTTGGCGATGAACTTGGGCCAGTTGATATCCTCGTCAATAGTGCAGGTATTAATGTTGGTAATCGAATGATGTCCAACATTGACCCCGAAGACTTCGACCACGTGATGGAGGTTAATACAACGGGAACTTTTAACTGCATCCATGCCGCACTTCCGATAATGCGTCAGAAAGGTTCGGGACTTATCGTCAATATTGTATCTCTTGCGGGCAAACGTGCGATGCTGCTGGCGGGTATGCCATATTGTGTCTCGAAGTTTGCCGCGAGCGCTCTTGGGACTTTTGTCAACCTGGAGGAATGTGGAAACGGTATAAAAGTAACAAATATTTATCCGGGCGAAACAAACACGCCGATTGTTGACAAGCGTCCCTCGCCGCCACCGCCTGAAAAACGTGTGAAAATGCTGCAGCCGGAGGATATTGCCGCCTGCGTGGTGACAGTCGCCAAGCTGCCGGATCGAGCGATTGTTCCAGAGCTGATAATTACTCCCACACATATGATGATTGCCTGAGCTTGCTTTTGATTTACAATTTAATGTTTATTATTTATAACTTGTGCTAAGGAAATTTTGAGGGCTTTTCTATGGCTAATTACCGCTTTGTTATTTGCATGGTGCTGACAGCGATCTGTTTCAACGGCGGAAAAGCCGTTGGCAGGTCATTCCAGAAAACTCAGGCCGGCTTGGGAGTAAAAGAGAAGTTGTTCGGTCAAATGCCGGACGGCCGGGAGGTAACTCTCTATGAGCTGACGAATGCAAAAGGACTGCGTGCAGGGATTATTAATTACGGAGCAATATTGGTGTCACTGGATGTGCCGGATCGGGACGGCAAATCAGCCGATGTAGCGCTTGGATTCGATGATATGGACTCCTATATCAATAGAAACCCTCTATTTGGGGCCGTTGTCGGTCGCTTTGCCAATCGTATTGAAAACGCCAGTTTCACACTTGACGGCACAGAATACAAGCTGACCGCCAATGCCGGCAAGAACCACATACACGGCGGAAGAAACAAGAGATTCGATAAGGTCTTGTGGGAAGGCAGCCTGTTGCCCGGTGGCAAAGAGGCCGGTGTTAGATTTTCATATCTCAGCAGGGACGGTGACGAGGGATTTCCCGGTAACCTTAAGTGCATTGTTACCTATACCCTGACGAACAACAATGAGTTGAAAATAAGCTACCAAGCCACTACAGACAAACCTACTATTATCAATCTTACCAATCACAGCTATTTTAATCTCGCCGGAGCAGGCAATGGTGACGTTCTCGACCATGAGATGATAATCAACGCCGATTACTATACCCCTTCAGATACCGCACTAATACCTACCGGGGAGATTCATAATGTCAAAGATACTCCTCTGGATTTTACCACTCCAAAGACAATCGGCGCAAGGATAAGCCTGCTTACACAAACACGCGGCTATGATCATAACTATGTGCTGAAAAATTCAGGCGGCGCACTTATTCCAGCCGCCAGAGTCTATGAACCTAAAAGCGGGCGGGTAATGGAAGTTCAAACCACTGAACCGGGCATGCAGTTTTATACCGCAAATGGTATGAGGGGAGTTAAAGGTAAGGGTGGAAAGATTTACGACAATCATTATGGCTTTTGCCTTGAGACTCAGCATTTTCCTGATTCACCCAACAAGCCGCATTTTCCATCCGTTGTGTTGCGACCGGGTGAAAAGTTCAATACTATAACCGTATTTACGTTTTCAACACAATAGATAGTATTCAGGGGCAAAACCAATGAACAGACTCACTCGCAGAGACTTTATCAGGAACTTAACAGCTGCTGCGTGTGTTGGATTCGGCTCAGCATCTGCCAGGGCCTCCTCGAAGGTTCTCGGGTCAAACGATGACATTCGCATTGCTATTGTGGGTCTTCGCAAAAAAGGCAAGGAGCATATCGACATCTTCAGCAAAGTGCCGGGCGTCCGCATAGTTGCTCTCTGCGATGTTGACACAGAATTCCTGGACTTCGAGGCCAGGCAATTCAGGGACCGTAATGAGAAAGTCGCTACATATGTGGACTACCGAAAGTTGCTCGATGATAAAGACATCGATGCCGTTATAATCGTCACCCCTGACCACTGGCATGCTCTGATGACCATTTGGGCTTGCCAGGCAGGTAAAGACATGTACGTTGAGAAGCCGCTCTCCCATAATATCTGGGAAGGCTATAGGATGGTAGAAGCAGCTCGCAAGTATAATCGGATTGCCCAAACCGGCAGCCAGGACCGCTCCGATGTAGGCCTGCGGGCGGCCGTGGAATATATCAAACAAGGCAACCTTGGCTCTATCAAACTCGCCAGGGCAATCAGCTACAATCTCCGTGAGAGCATTGGCAAAGTCAATGGTCCCCAGCCTATCCCTGCATCCGTGGACTATAATCTCTTTCAGGGACCGGCTTCACTCACACCCTTGATGCGGAAGAACCTGCACTATGATTGGCACTGGTTTTGGGACACCGGTACCGGGGAAGTCGGCAATCTCGGTGCCCACAATATCGACGAGAGCCGGTGGGCAATTGGTCATCAGAACATCGCCCCCAAAGCAATCAGCATCGGCGGACGGTTGGTGTTGGACGATGACGGGCAAACGGCTAATACGCAGATTACTTTCTTTGACTATAAGCCGGTTCCGATGATTTATGAAGTTCGTAACCTGCGACGTAGAAAGGGCCTTCGCGCCGAAGACCATTTTAGAGGAACAAACTTTGGCATGGTGGTCAATTGTGAGGGAGGCTATTTTCGAGGGGGTAGAGGCGGCGGCTGGGTATATGACAATAACAACAAAAAGGTCAAGCAGTTTCCCGGCGAAGGCGGTCTCGATCATCAGGCAAATTTCATTCAGGCGATGCGAAGCCGGAAAGTCAGTGACCTGAGAGCCGATATTCTCGAAGGTCATATCTCTGCGGCACTCTGTCACATGGCCAATATATCCTATCGGCTTGGACGCAAAGAACCCGTTGAGAAAATCAGGGAGCAAATCGCAGGAAACAGTATCCTTGCAGAATCTTTTGAGAGTTGTCTGAAACATCTGAAAGCCAATGAGGTGGACCTTCGAAAGGAACCTTTGACAATAGGACCTTATTTAACGTTTGATCAGACAAGTGAGAAATTCGTCGGCCAGGCCAGTGACTGGGCAAATATGTTGATACGCCGAAATTACCGTGAACCTTTTGTGGTACCCGATAAAGTGTGATATTATCTTAAAAAGTTAAAACGAAATGAGTTCCGCGACCGAATTGCTGTAATTTTTGCTTAATAAGGTTCTATAATTGAAAGATATACATTGCCGGTAACGTAAAGCATGGGAGATTGTAGAAAGATGAATCGCCGAGAAGCACTTTTTTCTATTGCCGGCGGATTTACGGCAGCTACTGTAGGGAACCTGACAAAAGTATACGGCGCAGACCAAAACAGAAAATCCCGGCTTGGCATTGCGGACTTTTCCTATAACCTTCGATTCAGAGCAGAACGCTCCCGGCGAATGAAGGGAGGACTTAGTGATCCACTAAACTTCCTCGACCATTGTTACAACATTGGTGCCGGCGGTGTTCAGATGAACATCGGGGCTCGTGACGAAGATTACACCCGCAGACTACGCCAACAGGCTGAAGCTTTTGATATGTTTGTCGAGGGCTCAACATCTTTGCCAAAGGATAGGCCCGGGGTAGATAGATTCGAAGCAGCAGTGCGGACAGCCAGACAGGCCGGAGCAAAGGTAATCCGTATCGCAATAGGCGGGCGCCGCTATGAACAGTTCAGCAAGGCCGAACAATTCAAAGCATTTGCCGAACGTTCACTGAAATCGGTGCAACTGGCTGAGCCGGTGGCAGCCCGACACCGTATGCGATTGGCGATTGAAAATCATAAAGACTGGCGAATCGACCAAATGCTTGATATGCTCAGGCGCGCCAGCAGCGAATACGTAGGTGTGTGTGTTGACACAGGTAACAGTTTTTCTCTTCTGGAAGATTCAATGGCGTTTGTAGAGGCATACGCACCTTATGCCTTTGCAACTCATCTTAAAGATATGGCTGTGGCTGAATACGAAGACGGATTTCTGCTTGCCGATGTCCCGTTGGGTCAGGGCCTGCTTGACCTGCCTCGAATAGTGCGTGTACTCCGCAAGGCAAGGCCTGAAATTCGGTTCAGTCTTGAGATGGCAACACGAGATCCCTTGAAAGTCCCATGCCTGACCGAAAAGTACTGGGTGACGTTCGCGAACGTGCCCGGTTCTGATTTGGCTCGTGCTCTCAGGTATGTCCGCGATAATGCATCACCGGAGCATCTGCCGAAGGTAAACCATCTGCCTCCGAATGAGCTGGTCAAACTCGAAGAAGCTAACATCAAAAAATGCCTTACTTTCGCAAAGGAGCACTTGAATTTGTGAGTGACTGTATAGAGACAATATTTGGAGGTCCGTTATTATGAATCCGGTAGTTATTTTGATTATTGGGGTTGTTTTACTCATCGGTATGATTCTTGTATTGCGTCTAAATGCCTTTGTCGCGCTGATTACGTCAGCGATGGTCATCAGTCTGCTCTCGCCGGGTGACTTTGCCGACAAGATTGCCCGTGTGGGCAAGGCATTCGGAGGGGCCGCCGGAAACATCGGCATTGTAATCGCCATGGCGGCCATTATCGGCAAGTGCATGATGGACAGCGGTGCAGCCGACCGGATTGTGCGGTCTTTTCTAAAGGTTTTGGGTGAAAAAAGAGCTGCGACGGCATTGATGCTAAGCGGATTCGTACTGTCCGTGCCGGTCTTTTTCGACACCGTTTTCTATTTGCTGGTCCCGCTGGCCCGCTCGTTATGGGGACGGACACACAAAAACTATATGCTGTACGTAACAGCCATCGTCGCCGGTGCCGCAATTACTCACACACTTGTTCCCCCAACACCCGGTCCGTTGCTTATGGCAAGTGAACTCAAAGTCGATGTCGGCTTGATGATGATAATCGGTCTGCTCATTGGTCTGCCAACTGCCGCGCTCGGTGTGCTGGTATGCAAGATGATTAACAGACGAATGGATATCCCCATGCGTCCGTATGCCGGCCAGGCGGAACCGGAACTGCTCGATGACAACCAGCTACCTCCGTTTTGGATTTCGTTCGCTCCGATTGCTCTTCCGATAATTCTAATCTCTCTGAACACCGTGACCAATGCCCTGAACGTTGGTAAACCGATGAGTGAAATCGCGGCTGTTCTGGGCCACCGTGATTCAGCACTGGTGCTCGCAGCGGCTGTTGCCATGTTTGTGCTGGTCCGCCAGCGAAAGTTATCTTTCAAGGAACTGGCCTCCAGATGCGAAACAGCTCTCATGAGCGGCGGTATGATCATCCTGATCACGGCTGCCGGCGGAGCATTCGGCGCCATGCTGCGAGAGGCTGGCATTAAGGCTTTACTCCAGGAGTTGCTCGGCGTTCAAGGCGGGTCAGTTATGTTGCTGATGGCATTTGCCGTTGCCGTCGTAATGAAATTCGCCCAGGGCTCCGGAACCGTTTCGATGATCACCACTGTCTCTATATTCGCCGCTATGGGCATCTCGCCTACAATGCTTGGCTGCAATCCGGTTTATCTTGCAATGGCGATTGGAAGCGGCTCGCTGGTTGGTGACTGGATGAACAACAGCGGCTTCTGGATATTCGCGCGGATGGGCGGTTTTACAGAAATCGAAACGCTCAAATCATGGACTATTCTCACGGCTGCACTCGGAGTAATAGGACTCGGATTCACACTTCTTTTCGCGTATCTGCTGCCCATGATGCCAGCCGCATAAACAGAACCAAGCTGTCGGTCGTATTCAGCCGACTGGTTTGAGCTATTGTTGTCTTACCTGGACTTTAGCGAGTTTCTCGTAGAACTGAATAATCCCGCCATGGTCGTCTGAGCCCTTGCCGTCCACCTTCAATGCCTGCATCACTTCCATTACAGCGCTGGATAGTGGAACTGGGACTCCTACTTCATGGGCGGTATCCAATGCGTTGGCCAGATCCTTAATGTGCAACTCTATACGGAATCCAGGTTTGAAGTTGCCTTTGAGCACGAGCGGCATCTTTGCATCCAGGACCGTACTGCCGGCAAGTCCCCCGCGAATCGCCTGGAAGACCTTTTCTGCATTGACGCCTGCTTTGGCTGCCAACACCATTGCCTCCGACATTGCGGCAATATTCAGTGCCACGATAATCTGGTTGGCTAATTTTGTCATATTGCCGCTTCCAATATCGCCCACCAGTGTCACGGAAGCCCCCATTACACCCAGAATGTCTTTTACCTCATCGAATGTCTCTTGCGGTCCACCGACCATGATTGCAAGCGTACCTTCTTTGGCTTTGGGCTCACCTCCGCTCACCGGAGCATCGAGCATAACAACTCCTTTTTCCTTTGCTCTTTCTGCCACCTCCTTGCTCGCTAAAGGTGCTATGGAACTCATATCGATAAGGATAGTGCCCGGCTTTGCCCCCTCCAGAACACCGTTTTTACCCAGCACAGCGTCCTTGACATCCGGGGAATTGGGCAGCATTGTTATTACAATCTCGCTCTTTTCGGCAACATCTTTGCTCGATGAGCCTGCCTTCGCTCCGGCTGCGACTGCTTCTTCGACCTTCCCGGGTACAATGTCATAAACAGTGAGTGAGTATCCCTTTTTGAGTAGATTTCCGGCCATAGGATTGCCCATTATTCCCAATCCAATAAAACCAATCTTCTTCATATTAAAACCTTTCTCTGTATTCTTGTTAGCAGATTCTTATAACAAAGCCGACGTCAATATACTCTTGTCAGCCGTCACAAAAACATTATATCAGTTGGAAATTCTCCAATAATTTCCAGCCGCCTTCATAGAACTGCGTAATTGTCCTTTGTGTCACTCCGTATGTAATGAAGTCCTTTGGCTCCATTCCATCAGGTTCGTAAGCCCGAACAAACTCAGGTAATGCCGAAAGTCTCTCAATCACATCTTCGGGTACGGGACGGTCTATGTGCTCCTCGAAGGGCAATTCTTCAGACAGTAACATCTCCTGGTACGGCGGTGCAATAGACATAATGATTTCCGCTCCCGCTAATTCCGTCATATGATAAGTCCCCCTTAAAGCCGCAACAATCAAAGTAGCTTCGTAGCTTTGCTGTTTGTATATGGAATAAGCACGTTTGGAAACAGCCAAACCAGCCTGACGAATATCGGATTCGCTGATACCTGCTTCGCTGTCGTGTGCCACATCTCTAAGATAGTCATCAAGACGCCCTATCATGATGACGGCAAAGCACTTGCCTGGTTCGATGCCATTCTGTTCGGCTCGCTGTATCCCTTTGCGGTGTCTTTCGGCAATGGCAATTACCTGCGGCACAGTATAGCTTATGGTCAGTGTGGCTGTAATTCCCTCGGCCGTACAGTCCTCAAGCACATCCAGCCCTGCCGCCGTGGCGGGCAGCTTAACGGCAATGTTGGGTGCCCAGGTATGAAAACGCCTTGCCATTGAAAGCATACACTCTCTGTCTGCCGCCCGGGCGGGATTCACTTGGGCGCAGACATAGCCCATCCGGCCTTTGCTTTTTTCATATTGAATCTCGAACTGATTAGCAGCGTGCCTTATTGCTATGCTCATGAGCTGTTCGGCTTTTCTTTCCGGCTCCGCTTGCTCGGAAAGTACCCTGCCAACTTCCTTTGCCCACGTGTCTTTGTTCAGGGACAGCGCAAGGTGTGAGAGAAAAGGATTGGTTGTAGCTCCGACGGCGCCCCTCTGTATTCCTCGCTCAATTTCACTCGGTTCTGCCGAATCATGCCACCATACGGTATTGGTATTTTCAACTGCCCACTGCAAGTAGCCTGTCTGCTTCATTGCTGACTCCCGGGAATTTTTAAATAAAGAATATAAGGTTAAGTCCTGTCAGGCAAGGTATTTTTTATTTCTGCGTAATGGCTTTCGGTATATAACGCATTTTTCTAATTCAGGGCTAATTACTTCAGGCATAGCAGGTACTTCTACTCGTAGATGATTTATGTCTGTGTCATCGATAGGTTTCGCTTCTACCGGAGACACCTTCCTGACATATGAGGCTGTGTCGTAATGTTGTTTCAATAACTTATGGTTTTGTTCGGAGACTTGATTTCTCGGATATTCTCTTAGAATTGATTCGTATATCCAGTTGCGACGCATATGATAACTCAATATCACTGTGTTTTCGGTAAAAAAACAACCGTACTCTGCGGTTTTAAACGGCGAGTTTTTCAACCAACCCACAAACACCAATAATATTTATCATACGGACAATATTAAAACATCCACTCAACAAAGACATCTCAGCTTTGACACCATCAAAACCACGTAATAAAAAGTGATTGGCTCCCAAGTTGCGTTTGATATGTCCGAATGGTAGTTCAACTTTTTGCTTTCGAAGTGCATAAATCTTCTGAGATGAAGGCAAGTCATATAACTTTTCCAGCTTCTCACGAAGTTCTTCTTTGAACAACCTTAGAATTTTTCGTCCATCTCTTTTGTTCTTTGTACATCTTCCGAAATGCTTGCAATTTTGGCATGTAGCTCCGGCAGCATAATACCTCATTTTACGTTTTTCGTTTATCCCATAGAATTTTAATACTTGTCCCTCAGGGCATATATAAACATCATCTTGTGAGTCATATTTAAACTGTGATTTATTAAATTTACCATGCTCTTTTTTGCTTGCCTGTCTTTGTGAAGGAACGATCACCTTAACACCTTGTTCATCAGCAATCGCAAGGACGTTAGTGTCAGCATAACCAGCATCGGCACAGGCGGTTTTACATGGCCTACTAAGGACTTCATTGGCTTGATTAACCTGTTCGGAAAACTGATGATAATCATGGTTATCTGAAACCACATCGCTATTAACAATAAGGCCATACTTTTCATCTACAGTCAGTTGTGCGTTATAACCGGCTCCAGGGCCCTGTCTGGTACGCATAGACTTGCTATCAGAATCTGTTGTATTAATCGATTGTTTCTTTTCGGTTTTAATTTCCTTGAGAATATTTTTAACTTTGGTCTTGAGGGCTTCTTTATCTTCAAGCTCTTGTCTCATCTTTATAAGCGACTGCTGCGAATCCCATAGGAATAACCATAGACCAAGAGCTTTAGCATAACTTTTGGGTCATATTCCGGACAGCCGACTTTGTGTGGGGCAATTTCCATGCCCAACTCGTCGAAATCCAGTGAGTCAATGATAACGTCATATGCCCTAACAGGAACATCATAGGGAATGTATTCATCGATGCTTTGTGGGAAAAACGTTTTTTGATAGCGATCTCCATATCGATATGCCATATCGCCTATAAAGACATCGATCGGGTGATTCACGCCGTTGAGCGTTACAAGAGGCCTGGATATGTCGAACTGCCTTCGGATATGGTTAATGTTGTTCAATCGCATAAACACCGCGACCAAAGTCTGGCTGAGTTGACCGACACCGCGGCATTGCAGGAGTGTATCGCCGAAGCTGCGATGATGCTCAACCAGAGCCGGCGTCCTGTGATCCTTGCAGGAGTGGAGATACACCGCTTCGGGCTGCAGGACGCACTAATCGAACTTGTAGAGAAAACACGTATTCCTGTAGCAGCTACAATCCTGGGCAAATCCGTCGTCAGTGAGGCTCACCCTCTCTATTTGGGAGTCTATGAAGGCGCCGTGGGACGTACTGATGTACAGCAGTATGTCGAGTCTGCTGACTGTGTTCTCATGTTGGGTTGCTTTATGACCGACATCAATCTCAGTGTTTACACGGCCAACCTTGATGCGAACCGCACCATTTACACAACTTCAGAAAAGACCTCTATTCGGCGTCATTCCTTTGAGAACGTGCCCTTCCGCAGTTTCTTAAAGACCTTAATCAAGGCACCCTTGAAACGACGCCAAAAACCCGAATTGCCGAAACCGGAATTGACACTAAGTTCCGACCCCCAGGACGACGACCGAATCACCACACGCGTACTGTTTTCGATTCTTAACGACTTTATCACCGACGACATGGTAGTCATCTCGGATATTGGCGACTGTCTTTTTGGCGCCGTCGATTTGAAGATACACAAGCGGACGGAGTTTTTGAGCCCCGCATATTACACATCGATGGGATTTGGTGTACCGGCGTCACTTGGTACTCAGTTGGCAAACAGTTCACTCCGACCGCTGGTGCTGGTCGGCGACGGAGCGTTTCAGATGACCGGATTAGAGCTTTCCACAGTGGTACGCCTTGGTCTCAATCCTGTGGTTGTCATACTCAATAACCACGGCTACAGTACCGAGCGGCAGATAATGGACGGCTCCTTTAATGACATCCTTAATTGGAACTTCAGCAAAGTGCCGGAGTTGCTGGGCGGCGGGCTGGGATTTGTCGCACACACTGTTGGTGATGTGCGCAAAGCTCTAAAGGAATCACTGGCCAATCTTGACAGCTTCAGCCTTATCGAAGTGGATCTCGATCCATTCGACATCTCGCCGGCACTCGTTCGCCTGGGCCAGCGTCTTGGCAAACGAGTAAAGGGCACATGAGCCATTGACATTTTTGCGGACAGCGTGAATAGCATCCCCACTTCATCCACAATCCTGTGGGTTGTTCTTGAATTTTTGAGTTCCAGAGTATATCATGATTCGTTGATTTAGAAAGGTCAGTTCGACCTTTGATCAGCCCATACGAACAAGTATAATAAAGGGTTTTCAAAAATGCACACAAATCACCGAATCACAGTTTTCATGCTGGTCTGCTTTTTAGCACCCTCTACCCTTATTGCAGCGATAATTGAGCCTCTCGTGCGTGCAGTTGACCTGGATGTGGGCGAAACGCACCAGGTTACGCTACACGATGGCACCAGGGCGACAGTGACGCTTCTGGAATTAAACGAAAAACGCGACTCGGTCCGTAACGCAGTGCGCAGTACGCAGGTCGAAGTAAAAGTCAACGGGCAATGGGCTTCGTTAGTCTCGTCGACATATAATCTGCCGACGGCCATAGGCGGCGTCCAGATCGATTGTCCGATCACAAAGGGCTACATACAGAACAGCAGCAAAGCCAACGCCTGGGGCCTCGTTAAAGACGCTCGCCTTCGACTCTGGCCCTCCGGTTCGCCATGGATTCACCCCGGCACATTCATTTACCCGGTAAAGCAGAAGTGGTTCGCCAGTGATACGCAGATGGCAAATGCCCCCTGCTATGTTAATGCCTGTGACATACCTGGCCAGAAGAGCATCTACTATCACTACGGCCTGGACTTCGGTGGTTCAGAGGGAATGGTGGAGGTGGTCGCAGCCACGGATGGTTTGGTAGTTTCTGTACGTGATCATGTACTCGACGACCATAAAGACTCTCCGATCGCACCACGCTACGATGTGGTTTGCGTTCTCGACGATCGTGGCTGGTACTATCGCTATAGCCACCTTCAGATGATTGCCACACCGGTGATTCTGGGCAAGCGCGTGAAGATGGGGCAGCGCATCGGGCTCATCGGCAAGGAAGGCGGCAGCGGCGGCTGGTCGCATTTACACTTTGACATCAAGTGCCGCCAGCCTTCGGGAAAGTGGGGCACGCAGAATGGTTATGCATTCATCTGGCAGGCGTACCAGCAGCAATACAGCCCAGAGATTATAGCCGTGGCCAGACCTCATCATTTGGTATATACCGATGAGATAGTCCAGCTTGACGCTTCAAAGAGCTGGGCCAAAACAGACAAGATTGTCCAGTACGAGTGGACATTCTGTGATGGGACCAGGGCAAAGGGCGACACAGTCAAGCGAGTGTATAAGCGAGCAGGCCAATACAGCGAAATTGTAAAGGTAACGGACTCGGCTGGAAACTTTTCATATGACTTTGCGGTGGTTTATGTAATCGACCGCAACCATCCCGAGCGTGTGCCGCCGGCGATACATGCGAATTATTATCCCACGTTCGGCCTGAGGGCGAATGATGAGGTGATGTTCGAGGTGCGG
This sequence comes from Planctomycetota bacterium, assembly GCA_014384025.1. Taxonomy (GTDB): domain Bacteria; phylum Planctomycetota; class Phycisphaerae; order Sedimentisphaerales; family Anaerobacaceae; genus NIOZ-UU13. The sequence goes on from JACNGQ010000233.1 coordinate 49,110, forward strand.
TCATTCGGAACGCAGCATGGCGAGGAGGTGTGGGATTTTGGAGACCGAAGCACCACGGTGAAGGTACATTCGGACGGCAATGCGAATCAGCATAATCCCGAGGGCTATGCCATAACGCGGCATCGGTATAGAAAGGCCGGGGATTATATCGTTACTGTTAGACACAGCGATGAGCATGGATACGAGGCGGTTGGCCACTTGCATGTGCGCATCAATTAACTGAAAAGTCCAACCTGAGTTGGCCCAAAAGCTGGTTCACCGAGCGGTTAATGGAGTACAGGTCGTAATGAAACTTTATGAACCGGATGGGGCCTATCCGGAAGGACCCGGCTATTGGGTATATGGGACCAGCTATAATGTAATCTTGCTGGCTGCTTTGGAGTCGGTGCTGGGAACGCATTTCAACCTCTCGCAGGCATCTGGTTTTGCTCGCACTGCTGCTTATTACCTGCACATTATTGGGCCGACAGGATTGTATTTCAATTATCCGGATAGCGGTTCAAAGGGTAATTTTTCACCGACGATGTTCTGGTTTGCACAGAAATACGACCAGCCGTCACTGACTTGGTATCAATATCAGCTTTGGAAAGATTCTTCGGCACAGAATTCTTCGACATTGGTTCAGAGCCGCTTTTCTCCACTGAACCTGCTCTGGTGCGGCAGCAAGCAGGCGATTCCCAAAGATCTCAGTTGGATGGGGCGCGGAAGCAATCCGGTAGCCATGTTTCGTAGTTCCTGGACCGACCCGGATGCAGTGTACCTGGCGATAAAAGGCGGCTCACCAAGTGTTTCGCATGGTCATATGGACGTGGGCTCGTTTGTGCTTGATGCTGAAGGTCTGCGCTGGGTTATTGATTTGGGACCGGAGAGTTATCATAAAATTGAATCTCTGGGCATGGACCTTTGGGGCAGAAGTCAGGATGCCGAACGCTGGAGGATATTCCGCTACAATAATCTGTCTCATAGTTCGTTGGTCGTGAACGGTCAGCACCAGAGGGTTGATGGGAATGCGCCGATTGTTCGTTATTCTGATGAAAAATCATTTCCACACGTGGTATTTTATATGTCGGATGTGTATGAGGGGCAGTTGGCAAAGGCACTTCGCGGTGCGGCACTGCTACCAACAGGTCAAGTTATCATACAAGATGAGTTCAAAGCAGCCAATCAATCCACGACGGTGCGTTGGGCCATGGTGACTCCGGCTGAGGTTTCTATTGAAAGCAACAAAAGTGCTTTACTGCAAAAAGAAGGAAAAACCATACATTTAACCGTGCTAACGGATGAAGAGATACAGCTAAGAACCTATTCGACCGAACCGAAAGCTGACTATGATGCGCCCAATCCGGGTACGCGTTTAATTGGCTTTGAAGTATCTTTGTCTTCAAGGCAGGCTGTTCGTACGGCTGTACTTATAAGTCCATCGAGAGCGAATGCAAAATCTCCAATTGATCTACGGCCGGTTCTGCAATGGTCAAAGCAGCGATAGAACAAGATAATAAGATATAGTCCTAAAAATTCATTTACTGTCTGGTTTGAGCTTTGCAATGAGGAAACCTGCGGGGGACTTATACTTTGTTTGGGCTCCCGGGTATTTCAGGTTAGCTTCCACGCCTAATTGGTCCATTTTCTCCTTTAGCTTAATGCCAAAAACAACATGATGAACTTTCCAGCCCTGCGCTCTTTTCGCATCGCTCGGAATTGGGGCATCCGGCTTCATGCCATAACTCATGAAAATGGGGGGATCGTCTGCGGTGATAAGCGACATGGCTGAAATATCCTTCACAATCTCTGTTAGCTCATCGTCTGTAATGTCACCATAGACCTCAGTGCGGTCTCGATGTGGTTTGTCATAGCCCGGAACCCACCTCTTCCACCAATCCATGTCCATAGTAGTTTGCCCACCGTTGGTCATTACGCATGTTAGCCGGGAGGACTCGTGCTTCAGTGGCTCGCTGCTCTGTGGATCAGCCATTTCATCGTGAAATGCCAACCACATGCAGATTTGTGCACCGGCAGAACCGCCGAATGCTCCGGCTCTCTTCTTGTCGATATTCCATTTGGCTGCTTTGGAGCGGATAAACTGGAGCGCCCGCAGTGAGTCGTGGTGTGCCGCAGGCAAGGGTTTGTCCGCAACGAACCGGTACTCTATGGCCACGACCGAAATCCCAGCAGCCAGCAGCTCTTTGAGCACGCCTTGATTCACAGTCTTTTTGCTCCCCCCACGAAATCCTCCTCCGTGGATGTACAGCACCACCGGCGTGGGTTTGTCGGAACCGGCTTTGTAAAAATCCAGCACATTCCTGGCGTGTGAACCATATTTGACATCTGCTATTGTGGGATTGATTTGTGGACCTTTCTTAGCTTTTGCCTGAGCGTACAATCCGGCGCAGGAATACATACAAATCAGAATTGCGATGATTCCTTTTTTCATAATGTACATATCAAACTCCTTCCTCGATTGTAGGTGTTCAGTAAATATTGATTAACTTGCGCAGTACAGCCGGCCAGACTTTCGGGCCTGACTCGATCAGGTACATCATATTCATAAGAGTGATGAGTTACCATAAGATTTTTGTTTTCCTGCCATTGTTTTGGTTCGATTAGGTACGTCTGAAATTGGTTTTGATTGGATTTGTTTTGGGTTTGTTTTTTCATAACCCATATGGATGACAACTCTCTCAAGCTACCAGCTCTTTGAGTATGAACTGTCGTTTCATATGTATTAGCAGCATTTCTTCTGGAAGCTTTCATTTAGTAAATGAGCAAAGCTAAGAAACTGATGTTTATGCTCCTTCTGAATCCGTTGCGATAACCACCGCGCTGAAGCTCTGTTATGGAGAAGCCTTCATGTGAGATGTTTATTCCCACAGAACAGTAAACGAATCTGCCTCTGCTCCAAAGACCTGAGAGACCTGCAGGCCATTTGCCTGGGAGGTATAGAAAATGCGGCCGTTTGATACAATTGCGCTCACACATTCCCTCGCATCCACACAGGGTCCGGAAGAGACCAGTTTGTTACCATCTGAAGTATCAATTAGATCCATATTGGCTCCGATTATATAAGGCTCTGATAAAGTGAATCGCGTGCAGGCATAACCTTTGTCGAAGACAGATAGGATTTTTCCTGTATCTTTGTCTAACAGATAGCTCGGTTTACCTGTAGAAGCATGTGTGAAGAGAAAATTCTGTCCAATCGTAATCACATTAACAGCCTTGGCAACCGGCTCTGACCGCCATATTAATGAGCCATTCTCGGCATCCAGAGAAAGGACATAACGGTTTTCTGTTCCTTCGTTGGGCTGATTATACCCACCCAGATACAGACGCCCATCTTTTGCGGAAACGGTACAGCCGGCGGTAACATAATACTTCGTCGTCAGCCAAATGACCTGGCCGGTCATCGGATTAATAGCTGCCGTCAGACCTTTTGCCTTGGGTTTGCCTTCCTTTGTTTTAGAAGCATATCCAAAGAAAGTTGAATAATAAAGCGTCTCGCCCATAAGACATACACCGGAATCATTACCGCCGGAGCCGAATTGTGAAAAATCGATTGTCCAAACCTCTTTTCCGGTATTGATGTCCCATGCCCGTATGAGGGGTTTATTGTCTTTGGGGTAGTAGGGATTATTATGGCCGTAAATCCAGCTCATTACCTCAACTCCATCATTGGCTTCTACCGGCTTCCCCTTGTGCACATAAGCTTTTTCTGTTCCCTGTGGTGCATACCTGCCCGATCCAAAAGAATAAATTGCAAAGTTATTATGTATGATTGGCGGTTGTTGCCGGCTCCAGCTTGGTGAGCCTGTAAATGGTGCATCCCAAAGCAGCTCTCCCGTCTTGGCATCCAGGCAGCGCAGACTGGATTTCTTCATCCCTGCTTGAGGGATTAATAGCTGTTCTTTATGGTAAATTGGACTGGTAAAGGAGACATGCACACCAGGCCAGTACCGCCGCCACAATAGTCTGCCTGTTTCCTGTTCAACAGCAAAAATCTGGCCCTCAGAGGTATGAGTGTACATCCGGCCTCCACCGCAGACCGGAATATGTTTGAAAGTGCCCTCATAGCGCCGAATCCATTTGATTTTGAAAGGAGGTTTGAGACCCTGATTATTTGCATTTGTACTTGCCAAGTCACCGTAGTTAGTGAACCAATCGTATTTCGAGTCGGCGAGTTTGCTTGTTAGTGGACTTCTAATTTTACATAGCTGTAGGTCTTTGAACGGCAGTGGCGCTTTACCTTTTTGTCCCAGGATATACAGATAACCATCCTCACAACCGAAATAAATCCGACCATCGCAAACTGCTACCGGGGCAGAAATTGCTTTCCCGAAAGCCGTCTTAAATGACCAGAGTTCACCACTTCCGGACAGTGGGACAACATAAAGATTCCCATCCAGACCGCCATATACTCCCGTATCGCCAAGAAGAATCGGCGGAGCTATAGATGGATATCCTCCAAGATACTGAGTTTCTCCTTGGCCGGGTGAATGTTTGCAGAATCCAAAACCCTCTTCCGGGCGGCATCGGTAAACATCTCGACCACGAATGCTAACCGAGCAAAAGCTCAGCAGTCCCGGCCTATTTATCTCCGTGAGCGTGCCGGGGACATAATCTGTTTTTACTTTACCGTTAAGAAGCTGTATTATCTCGACTCTGCCTGTATTATCTCGTCGATGCCACTGCCGATATATAAGCCCGTCTTCGCTTATACTTAATCCGAATGTGGATGGTTTCTCCGAACCTGCATAGGACGGTACGGTTGCCATTCCTTTAATCTCAACATTACTTCCTTTATCTTCCATGCAGACCGCAGAGCCGCCTGCAGGAATAACAAGCATTTTGCCATATGCCGCCAAATTACTTGAACAACAGAATTGGTCACGCCATGTTACCCTTTCCGCCTTATATTTATACCATTCTTCACCACTCCAGCGATTACCGTTGAACTTAAGAATCTCCTTAACGAAATCCCAAACCCAGCAAATTGTGCCATCAGGCTCAAGGGCATAGACTTGTGAGCCGAGCGTGGCGAAATATACTCGGCCATTGAAAACTACAGGGGTACTCAGGATTGGCTCACCGCAGGCGATTTCTTTGACTACGTCTCCGCTAAATTTATCAAGTACGTAGTAAGATCCGGCCATTGTGCCGAAGTGAAGATAGCACCCTGCAATGGCCGGCGATGATACGTTATTGCAGTTGACTCTGCCCCCTTGGCTTCGGAATTTCCAGATGACATTCGTCGTAGCAGCATCGAGGCAAAAAGCAACTCCTGATCCGTCCACAACATAAACACGTCCATCTTCCACTACTGGAGCAGTAAAGATAGCATCAGTTAGCGGAATCGCACCAATAAGACCAAGAGGGGTAGTCACACTTCTATCGGGAACATTGCCCGAATGCCCGGAATCATATTTAAATTGCAGCCAGTTCTCTCCGGCGGATGCCGTTAGAGCCAATATCAAATTAAGAACTATAAGCAGTATTATATTTGTTTTTGGAGTTCTCATAATTTATATTCTCCTTCTCAATTCATGTTTGAAGATTTGCCATAGTTACCAAAATTCATTTAGCCTCGCTGTTAAATCAATGTGCTTTCGATTTGTTTCAGAGTCTTCATTGATTCTTCAGCGATCCTTTTGCCACCGGGTGAAAAATCAAATACTTCGAGAGATATCCACTTATCATATCTTAAATCCTTAAGGGCCTGAAAGGCCTTCACATAATCATTCACCGCTGTTCCTGTACCGAGATATTTACCGCTCATTTCCTGGACATGAATGTGATGAATATACTTGTAGTATTTTCGCAGCAGGACATCAAAAGGCTCCGTTTCATCAACAGTATTACTAAAATCAAACATTATTTGGATTGCCGGATGATTGACTTGTTTGGCCAGCTTCAGGGCTTCTGCTAAGGTATTAACGACATCAGTTGTGCGTTTACCTAAAGGTTCGATAAGTATTTTAATGCCGCGTTGCTGAGCATGATCGGCAACTGTTACAAGGTTTTCAGCAAAATACTTTTTAGCCTCTTCAATAGAAATGTTCTTTGTATTACGTTGTTTCGGAGAACCAAAAATCATATAAGATCCGTCGAGGTCACCACAAAAGTCGATAAGTTCGTGAAAATAAGTGATGGTTTTTTTAGCGACAGCAGCATCAGGTGTAGTAAAGTGCAATCCTTTTGGCGGCGGGGCCAATAGCCAATGAAGGCCGGCGCATTCGATGCCGACACTTCTCATGACCGAAACCATCTCGTTTCGCCTTGCTGGGTTTATTTCGCCCACACCTTCCTTAACCAGAGTAAACGCCGCGATTTCAATTCCCTTATACTCGGCATTACTTACGATTTGACATTGTTCTGCCCAACTTAATTCAGCCATGCTCTCATTGCACATGGCATATCTAAAATCACTCCAACCAGAAGGCGAAACTTCTTTATTATGGCAACTAAGCGTCAATCCACTCAAAGCTGCACCACCTAATATACTCCCTGATGTTTTGATGAAATCTCTCCGGCTACAATTTGACATGAACTTTCCTTTGTGTGACATCACATCAATCCTCAAAATATGTTTTCCTACACAATACAGTAATGTGCAGACATTCTCCTGTCACTTATTTTGGCTTTGATTATACCGCAAAACCAGGATAATTGAAATAGTAGTTTTAATTGGTTTATCTGTTCGATAAGTCGGGGAAAGCTGAGGATTGGCGAACAAAATTGCCACAAACAGAAGCTACACAACAGTGGCCAGTCACCACTAAAAAAGTCCCATTTTCATAAGTTGTAAAATTCCAGAATTATTCAAAAATTTTGATGTCTAATCGGATTAAATATCCGGATGAAATGAAACCTAAGTATCCAGAGGTCTTTATTAAAATCTCCGCTCTTATGAAAAAAAAGTTGGCAATAAATCTAATTTGAAAAAACGATTCACAAAAATTGTTTCGATAGTGAGAGCAGAATAATGAGTCTCAGGCAAAGCCCCCCCCACAAAGGCGCTCTACCCCCCCCTTGTTGTTTTGACTTTGCTGACTTCAAGTCTTGTGAGTTACTTAGCTTCTTTGTTATGGATTCGGATTAAGGTTCTGATGGTGGCTTTCGTATCTTCTGGCAGTTTCGGTCAGACCTTGATAAGTTCTCCTAATTCGGGGTATTTCTGCAAGGTTTTGTCCAAGCTGATGGACAAGGCAGGATTGCTGTTTTCTGAAAGCTCTTTATTTATTAGGGCAAGACTGTGAACATATTGCCACCACTAGCCTAAAGAGTCTCCAGTACTAAAACAGCGCCATCAAAACCGGCATCCCCAAATGTATAATAACCATTTAGAGGACCTGTGAGCATAAAGGTTACATAGTTATCGAACAAATCTTGCGACCAGTCGTGCTGGTTAATATCAACATCAGTTGTTATCCATGTCCAGCCGTCATGATTGAAATTGATTACAGATATCAGTTCGGTTACCTCTTTAGGAACATCATAGTCCGGGTCGTGTTGCCATGTGAAAGCCCAGTCGTCATCCGGGTCGTACCATAGCGTTCTTTGGGTGGTGGCGTTGTCGGCAAAGTCACGCATACGAACTGTGAAGGTTGCCGATACAATCTGTTCCGAATCGGGTATTTCAGTAATATCGAAACAGTACCAAGTCTGTTCATTACCTATCTGAGCTATCGTATCTGCATGATCACCCACAGGATTTTCCCCAACCCAATCAGCTATTTGAGGCTGGGAGAACTGGAACGCTTCTATCGAGTAGGTCTTAGTAACAGCAGGAGGTGTCGTATCGGAACCTTCAACTAATATATTATCGAAGTTACTGCCTGCATTTCCCCAGCTGTATAACGCTATTGTCCCCGATGAAAAGCTGCCGTCGTTTACCGAGAAGACCGGGCTGCCGTCTATAGAGACATTCAATAAGCTGCCCTGGGCGGAAATCTTAACCTGATAACTCTTGCCCGTAACATACGGAACGGAATCTTGTGCCAGGATGGTAAATTGACCGTTAACACATT
>JACNGQ010000448.1 GCA_014384025.1 Planctomycetota bacterium
GATGAGTGATGTGGGTATCTACGACAGGGCTTTGTCTGAAGCTGAGGTTCGTTACCTTGCAGGTCAACGAGCGGTCCCGGTTGATCCCGGCACTGATGGTCTGGTTGCATTTTACGCATTTGAGAACGACGCGACTGATAGTTCCGGCAACGGGCTTAATGGTACTTTGGTTGGCGATGCGGGATTTGCAGAAGGGCCGGCCGGCTATGGCATGGCACTGAATCTCGATGGTGACGGCGACTACGTGGATTGTGGACTCGATCCGAAGTTTGATATCACCGAGGAGATCACTTTCACGTACTGGATTAAGGCTGTTGCATTGGACAAGGGTTGGAACACTGTCCTCTCCAGGGGTGACGACTCCTGGCGGTCATCGCGGGCAGGCACAGAGAACTTTATGGAAGCCGCTGTGGGCGGCACCTCAGGAAACTACCTCTTTGGGAAAACGCTTGTGGACGATGACAAGTGGCACCATGTAGGGGCCGTGTACGATGGCGAGATTTTTTCCCTGTATGTCGATGGTGAGCTGGACGGATCTGAAGAATCCACCGGAAGTATCACCGTCAGCAGCTATCCTCTGTATATCGGCAACAATTCTCAAAATACAGATCGCGAATGGACAGGCCTTATTGATGAGGTCATAATCTACGACCGGGCTTTATCAACGGGTGAAGTTCGTTATCTTGCAGGTAAACGGGCGATGGATGATGTTCTTGGCCCTGATGTCACCGGGCCCGGCGATGTCGTCCAGGGTATTCCGAATGATGGAGACTGGCCGGGTGCTGAAACGCCTGACTTGGCGATTGATGATAATACCGGGACGAAGTATCTGCATTTCAAAGGCGAAACGGAACCCACCGGATTCCAGATTGAGCCGGCTTCTGGCGCGAGTATTGTTACGGGACTGACCTTCACCACGGCGAATGATGCAATTGAACGTGACCCCATTTCATTCGAACTTTCGGGTTCAAATGAGAGTATTGATGGGCCGTATGAGTTGATTGCCAGTGGTGATATTGTCGATTTCGCCCAGGAAGATGCGTGGCCTCGCTTCACGATGAACGCAACACCGATTACATTTGGTAATAACGTGGCATACAAGTACTACCAGGTTATGTTCCCGGCTGTCCGGAATCCCGGCAGTGCCAACAGTATGCAGATTGCCGAAGTTGAATTGCGAGTCAGTAAATTTTAATGGCTTGAATTAATGAAGGTCTGAATTAGTTTGCAGAAATGCGAACCAGGCTACGAAGATTTGCACGGGGCCTATACTGATTTATTTCGGTATAGGCCCCGGTTGTTTTAGAGCATTGCAAACAAACTCCAGGTAAGCCACTAAAAAGTCAGACTGCCTCCGGATTTTCTGTAGCCCCCCATTTTGTTATAGAGGTTGAGTCTTCTACAATGGCCAATCTCAAGCCGAAGGGGCTTCTGAGAAAGGTTCAAGACAAGGTCGTCGATTCTACGAGCGTAAAATACCTATGAAGGTGATTCTGTTAAACTTTGACACCCGATAAAACATAGAAATATTAAGACCAGTGTTATCCTCAACAACAACCTCATATATAAAATATAACTTATCTTCATCGAACGATAAAATCTGGGAGAATATAGGTGATGGAGATCTGGCTTATCCATATGTCGACAATCAACTTATATTCCACAGAAATGTTGAAAGCAGCAGCATATTGTAACTCGATGCTACATTCGGCAATATCAGACAGGAATCACCCTGTCTATAATAGTGTCAATAGTTTGAGCTTTGACATAAATGCTTTGCTTTTTTTGTATTTTTTTTGCGGTATGGCATGTTGAAGCTGCCGTAGTACTGTTGAAATTGAGATGAAATTATGTTATTATGAGACTTGAAACTTACAGTAGTGTTTCAGTGAAGTGTATATGGGAAACCATTACCTGGAATAGAAACAAGCTATATCAAAGCTAAATTTAGGAACAACGCTTCTGTTTGTTGCAGTTCTGCTTGTCTGTACTGTACAGTCGTTTGGAGAATTCACTTTATGTCTCAAAAACTGCTTTTATATCTAACTTTTGTTATCTTTGTGTCTGGTCTGGTTCTGACAGATACAACCATCGCACAACCAGCGAACCTTTATGCCCGCTGGCCGCTCAATGAAGGTGAGGGCGAGATGGTATTTGACATTTCCGGCAACGACTTGCATGGGATGATCCAAAATGCCGACAATGGTCTTGGACTTGATGGCTCAGTTTGGGTCGAAGACCCGGTACGTGGAACCGTTATTAGTTTTAACGGCACGGCGGACGGTGCTTTTGTTCGCGCCGGCGATATTCCTCAAATGACACTGACCAACGATTTCACCTGGTCTTTTTGGGCGAAACACAGTGCTGATAACACGGCAGACAACGATATTATTCTCGGTAATCGGATGGACGAGAATGCAGTCGATTTTGTGCCGCGTCAGTTCATTAAGTTCACTCCGACTAAATTCGAGTGGCACATGAATGGCAACGGCAATGACAATCTGGACTATGACGACATTCCCGCTGACATCTGGCTCCACCATGCGATAGTGAAAGCCGGAGGTCAGTTGACCTATTACCGCAACGGTGTTGAATCCGGTTCAGAGACGTTCACACAACCGCTTGACGTTCCTCAACCTCTTTTCTTTGGCGGTGACAACGAGGGTTCTGCCGGAGAGAATTGGAGCGGATTGATGAGTGAAGTGCAGCTCTATACCCGTGCGCTCACAGCAGATGAGGTTCTGCAGGTTATGGCTTTACCAGTGGGGACTGTAATCAGAACCAGTGCCTATGGGGAAATTCCTTCAAATAAAGCAATTGATGTATCCATAGATACCAATCTGAGCTGGGCTCAGGACGATTATTCCGATACTCACGATGTGTACTTCAGCACAGTGTTCGAGGACGTCAATGATGCCGACAGAACTA
>JACNGQ010000043.1 GCA_014384025.1 Planctomycetota bacterium
ACGGACGAACCGTCTGCCAAAAATACCGCGGCAAATCCGACTGGACCCGCATCGCAGAAGCCAAAAAACGATTCCCCAATCTGACCATCTTCGGCTCCGGCGATATTATGACTCCGGAAACGGCGCTGGAACGACTGAACGAAACCGGCATTGACGGTGTCGTCGTCGCCCGCGGAGCCATCGGTAACCCATGGTTCTTTGAAGAGGTTCGAGCACTTTACGAAGGAAAGGACAAACCTGCACCCCCTACTTTGCAGGAACAGGAACAAATCATGTTAGAACATTTTGAGATGATCTGCACGTTTCGAACGGAACGGAAAGCCGTTCCTTATTTCAGAAAATTCGCCGCCGGCTACTGCAAACGCCACCCCGAAAGAAAGAAAACCCTACTCGCCCTCATGGCCTGCAAAACCGAAGAAGCCGTCATCGAAACGATCAAACACTCCTACCAGCTGAAATGATCAGCCCAATATCTGACTAACGATCTCACTGAGATTCGCTTTTTTCTTCTCCAGCGACTCACGAAGCATTTTCACGGTCATGTTGGTCTGCAGCGTTCCGCAAACACTTTCAAAATCGCCCGCTTTGGCTTCCGGCCCCCCGTCGATGCCGTAGCCGATCTGTACGCCCGCGGAAAACTCCTTGGCCGCGTCTTCGGTCTGCTGCGAAAGCAGTTTTTCGGCCGCCGCCAGTCCTTTGTCAAAAATCGAAGTGAAATCCCCCTTGGACCATTCCACCAATTCCTTGCCCTGCTGCTTTTCAAGCTGGTCCAAAACCCACGCCCATTCGTATTCGGCATAATTTGTGTGCAGGGCCCCCAGGCGGATCTGAACATCATCAAGGCTGCCCAACCGAGCGTCTCGTACATCCTCCAGCAATTCCCGCAGCGCGTCCGCCGGAGCCAGAAGCCCGGCAACGTCCACCCAGCGTGAAAGACCCAAATCGACCTTGCGTTCCAGGTACTGCTTTAATGATGAGAAGCGGTCGGTCAATGTCTCCATCGAGAAGTGTTCATGCTCAGCATGAAACAGCGAACGCAAGCGTTCGGCCAGCACATCGGCATAATACTTTTCGATCGCCAGCCGGTACAGCTCCACCGCACGCAGCGGCGCCGGAATATGAACGCCGCAATGCAGGACATGCTCGGCATCCGGATGTTTCTCGTGCAGGCAATTAAGAATATCTATCCCGGCAAGCATTTTCTGAGCCGTATAAGGGCTCAATACCTTCGGGTTAACGTGATCAAGAATCGTCGAAGCCTTACGCGAATCACGGGCGGGCCACTTCTTTTCATCACGCACCAAACCGATGTTGATCAGATTCAGGCCGACGAACAGTTCCGACTTGCCATGCCGTTCGAGCAGATAAGAAAACGGCAGATCCGACAGGTCCATCTTTTTGCTGTGTTTGCCAATAACCGTGGAATAGGCCCCGATCCGTGCCGGCCATAACAGATACGACTCCGATCCGGTCTTGCAGCCACGTTCGAGAATGCCCTGATGCACGAGTCCAAGTTTATACATGTGATTGGACTGGTTGGTGCCGCTGCCGGCGCTGTAAAAACTGTACAATCCGGCAATCAGCAGCGTTGCTTTATGATGGCTCACGGTAAACGGCCCGGCAAAGATCGAACACGCCTCGCCCTGCTCGCAATGGCTGTTGGCAAAGAAAACCGAATCCACCGCCGAAAAGCCTTTTTCCAGCCGAACTCCCTGCCCTGCATAGCAGCGCGTCAGCATCGCACCATCGGCCACCTTCGACCCTTCGGCAAAAATAAAATCGCGAGCGATCACATTGTCACCGACATAAGCCGGATCTTCAGTGCAACTGGAAACGGTTCCGTTCTCGAGTCGACTAACGCCCTCGAGGATCGCCCCGGCTCCGACCTTGACATTTTTCAAAATACCGCAGTGCTGAATGGCTGCGCCGGGGCCGATGGTTGCTTTTTCCGATTCGTTTTGACGAACCCGTTCAAAGATCAGCTCCTGCAGTTTCTTCAAAACGTCCGGCTGGTCGCGATACATCCCCAATAAATACGCAACCTGCGCACTGAGACCTTCGTAAATCGGAAACGCTCGACCCCCGTTTTCATTGACCGCCGACACCCCCACCCCGTTGCCGAATGTGGATTTGCCCTTGGCCGTGATCGACTTGACATCGTTGATAAGTACGTGGTCCTCGATCACCATATTGGCGATTATGTCGGAAACATTACGGATCAGCGTATTGTACCCGATCTGGCAGTTGTGAACCGTCACGTGATAGAGTCCGCAGGGCATGTCGACACCGGCGCCAAGATGAGAAACGCCACTGAGCAATCCCAGTGAGACGTGGCCGGAGAAATGCGTTTTCACGATCCTGTCCGGACTGAACGGATCGGTCACCAGGATCTGCCCCCAGTCGGCCGCACTGCAGCCGTTTTGAACAAGACGGTCAATTTCCTGCTGGGTCAAGGGGCGCCGATTTGTATTCTCACTCATATCAATCCTTCCGTGACAAATTCCGGATACCGTTCGAGTGGTATTGTACCCATTTCCCACACCTTTGACAACCGAAAATCTTATCGGCACTTTTCGGCCGAGATCGCCCACTCTTAAGCCAAAAACAAGCCGCACAAAAAAATCCTGTTGACATCGGGTAACCAAAAGCTAAACTGGTACACAGTCAACAGTCAATTTTTTTAAGGAGCCAAAAATGATTGACAAGATCATCATCAAAAATCTTGGAGAAGATGCCGACAGCCTCCTGAATCACAAGTGCACCACCATTCCAAAAAACATGCTGCATCTGCCGAGCCCGGATTTTGTGGATCGTGTCGTCGCCGATTCCGACCGTTCACCGCAAGTCTTGAGAAACATGCAGTCCATTTTCGATCACGGACGGCTTGGCGGCACAGGCTATTTATCCATCCTGCCGGTCGATCAGGGCATCGAACACTCTGCGGGAGCATCGTTCGCCCCAAATCCGATCTACTTCGACCCCGAAAATATCGTCAAGTTGGCGATCGAAGGCGGCTGCAATGCCGTCGCTTCCACGTTGGGTGTGCTGGGTGCCGTTTCCCGCAAATATGCCCACAAGATCCCCTTCATCGTCAAGATTAACCATAACGAAATTCTCAGCTATCCCAACACCTATGACCAGCACCTCTTTGCCGGCGTCGAGCAAGCCTACGACCTCGGCGCTGCCGCCATCGGAGCAACCATATATTACGGCTCCGAAGAATCCAACCGGCAGATCGAAGAGATATCCGCGGCCTTTGAAGAGGCCCATCGTCTGGGCATGGTAACAATTCTCTGGTGCTATCTGCGCAATTCGGCTTTTAAAACGAAAGAACAGGATTATCACGCCGCCGCCGACCTGACCGGACAGGCCAATCATCTGGGCGTCACCATTCAGGCCGACATCATCAAGCAAAAACAGCCCACCTGTAACGGTGGATACACCGCTCTGAATTTTGGCAAAACGCACAAATTCGTCTATGATAAACTGACCACCGACCACCCCATCGACCTGACACGCTATCAGATCGCTAACTGCTTCATGGGCCGCTCGCCCCTGATCAACTCCGGCGGACCCTCCGGCGACAATGACCTCCAGCAGGTGACCAAATGCGCCGTTATCAATAAACGCGCTGGCGGAACCGGACTTATCAGCGGACGAAAAACGTTCCAGAAACCCATGAAAGAAGGCGTCAAGCTATTCCATGCAATACAAGATATCTACCTGAACAAAGAAATCACAATCGCATAAATATGGGAACGCGCCCGTCCCGCCCACAATATCACTGTAGGGTGGGCCGTGCCCACCAAAATAAAGCCCCAATCTGGCTTCGACTTGATTCAACCCCCGGGTCCCTTCGTATTCGGCTTAATTTTGATTTATTCTTTGACAGGAAATAAAGAATTATATATAAGTTTAGTAGATTGAGGTGTTTTTGAGGGCAATTCTCATGGAGAACACACATGGATAACGTTTCGATTCTACCGGAAGAAAGTATTGGGTATCATTTCATTGGCACCGAATACCTTCCCGAAGGCCAGGATGAATACAGCCTGCGCAACCGTCAGTTAGGTCAGCCTGCCGGCACATGGCGACACTTACGCGCTCACGAGGTTGAACTTCTCGTAAAAAACGGCAATACCTCCGAAAATTGGGATGATATTCTGGTTACTGATTCCTTTGATCCCGGGCAAATTATGAATACCGAGTTTTTCGGGCTCGTGCGTATTGGACGCGTCCAAAAGGTTGTGTTGGGGCATCATGATCTTCGGTTGCCGGCGGGGATCACCAACAGCCGGATCGTTGCCTGTGACATCGGCGATGATGCCGCCATTCACAATGTTAGGTACATGGCTCACTATATCATCGGCGATCGCTGTATCCTGGCGGATATCGATGAGATGCATACGACCAGTCACGCTAAATTCGGCAACGGCATTCTTAAAGACGGCGAGGATGAAAAAATCCGTGTCTGGCTTGACGTGATGAACGAAACGGGAAGCCGGAAAGTTCTTCCCTTTGACGGGATGATTCCGGCCGATGCTTATCTCTGGGCGAAATACCGCGATGATACAGCACTGCAAAAGCAATTAAAAGCGATTACGCAAAACAGCTTTGACAGTCGGCGCGGTTTCTACGGCATGGTTGGCGACCAAAGCGTGATCAAAAGCTGCCGGATTATTAAAGATGTTAAAATCGGCCCCCACTGCTACATTAAAGGCGCCAATAAGCTGAAAAATCTGACCATCAACTCGGATGAGGCAGAGCCGACTCAGATCGGCGAAGGCGTTGAACTGGTCAACGGGATCGTCGGTTACGGCTGTCATATTTTTTACGGGTGCAAAGCCGTACGGTTTGTTCTGGCCAATAATTCGAACCTCAAATATGGCGCCCGTTTGATCAACTCCTATCTCGGCGATAATTCAACGATTTCATGTTGCGAAGTGCTGAATAACCTGATCTTTCCGGCCCATGAGCAACATCATAATAATTCCTTTTTGATCGCTTCGGTCGTCATGGGGCAAAGTAACATGGCGGCCGGTGTAACGGTCGGGTCCAATCACAACAGCCGGGCCAATGACAACGAGATTCAGGCGGGCAGGGGATTTTGGCCGGGACTATGTACCAGCGTCAAGCATTCCTGCCGTTTTGCTTCGTTTGTCTTACTGGCCAAAGCCGATTATCCTGCTGAGCTTGATATCAGGCTACCCTTTGCCCTGCTTAACAATAACATCTTAAAAGACGAATTGGAAGTATTGCCCGGATTCTGGTGGCTGTACAACATGTATGCACTGGCACGAAACACATGGAAATTCCAAAATCGGGATAAACGCAAAAAGAAGGTTCAGAAGATTGAATTTGATTCCCTTGCCCCGGATACCGCAGAAGAACTGCTGCTAGCAAGGCGATTGTTGGAGATATGGACGGCCAAAGCCGCTTCGCGAATGAACAGCCAATCCTGCGAAAACAGCAATGAGGACCAGTTAGCGGCTCTCGGACGGGAGCTTTTATCAAATCAGGACAATCTCAATGGACTGGAAGTCCTCGGCAAAAACATGGAAAAGTCAACGCGTAAGGCTGTCATATTGAAACCTTATGAAGGCTACCAAGCATATGAAGAGATGCTGTATTATTATGCGGTCAAAAATTTGATGGATTATATGAACTCAGCCGGCGGTTCTTTTCCCGATATGTCTAATGCACTCAAAAACGACTGCTGTCGCCAATGGGTCAATCTGGGAGGCCAGCTTATCCCGGCCGGCGATGTCAAAGAAATGCGAAAGGATATCGGCGAAGGCAAACTCAAGACATGGGATGCTATTCATGGCCGGTACGCGGAACTCTGGCAGGCCTATCCACTTGAAAAGCAAAAACACGCTTATCGAACGCTTTGTCTCCTGTTTGAAACGGATGCATTGACAGCCGCTCAATGGCACGCAGCACTGGACAAAACGGTCTCGATTCAGGAATACATTCGCGACCAGGTCTACACCAGCCGGAAAAAGGATTTTGACAATCCTTTCAGGCAGGCCACCTATCGAAATATAGAAGAGATGACAGCTGCGATCGGAACCATTGAGGATAACAGTTTTGTCAAGTTGGTGCGAGAGGAGACGGAAACGTTTAAGAGCACCGCTGAGGCGATTAAAAAGAGAGGCTGAGTTTTGAACCCAATAACGCCATAACACATTAGAAAGGGAAAACAGATGAATTTAAGTGACGGAAAATATTCTAAATACGCCCTGGTTCGGGAAATGATGGATACTATCGATGTCGTGAAGAACTTTGATCCAACCCAGACAAAAAAGATCGCCCCGAAGATCCAGTCAGTCGGTCGACTTCTGTTGACAGGCGAAGGGTCAAGCCGGATTATTCCCGCTAAAAATGCCATACGTAAATCGCTGC
Organism: Planctomycetota bacterium; assembly: GCA_014384025.1. Lineage (GTDB taxonomy): Bacteria > Planctomycetota > Phycisphaerae > Sedimentisphaerales > Anaerobacaceae > NIOZ-UU13. The sequence continues at coordinate 6,406 of JACNGQ010000043.1, forward strand.
AATGGGGGATGGACCTTCAAATCTGCACGGACGGCTCGCGTCAGTCTGCCGAATACGATCTTTCGAAATTTGCGGTTTTCTGCGCGTCCAATTCCGGCCGGACCAAGGAGGTTGTGCTGCTTGCAAAGAAACTGACCGCCGAAGGTAATGAAAATCGTTATGCCTTAACCGCCAATGAAAAGACACTGCTGGAAGAGGCGTGCAGTGAGTCGTTTGTTCTGACCTGCGGTTGGGAACAGGCCGTCGCCGCAACCAAGAGTGTCATTGAACAGGCGCTCTTCTATGAATCAATTCTCTGGAATATACTCGGACAGGACAACACCGTCGCCTGCAAGGCATTGGCAGGCCACATTGAAACAGCCCTGACGACGCCCATTGATAAAGCCATTGTTGACGCGGCGGTCAATGCTCCGACGATTTACTTTGCCGGCTATAATGACGGCATAGCGGAAGAATTAACCCTTAAAACAAATGAGATTACTCGTAATAAATCCGATTTTCTGGAAGGAACCTACGCGGTCCACGGCATCGAAGAGGTCATGGATTCCAAGGACATCGTTTTTGTCGTTGATCCGATCGATGCCGAAGTCGAGAAGTTCCAGGAAGTGCTTCAAAAGGGCGTGGGCCTGACGGTCGTTGCCATCGCCAATCGCCAAACACCGTTTACGACGATTCAGGTTCCGGATGCGGGGCCGCTGAGTCCCTATGTCTATTTGAGCGCAGGATGGAATCTGCTGGTTGAAATCGGCATGGCACTCGGTATCGATCTGGATAAACCGGAACGTGCCCGTAAAGTGGGTAACGAATTCATAGGCTGATCAGAATTCAAAACCTTACGACGTGGATTCTTGTATTTCCATGCGCCTGTGGTGGATGATACCGTAGCCCAGCACGGCCAGCAGGATGACCGCACAGGTACTCTTGAGCCACTCCGGGAGCATAAAGGCGGGAGCATATTGGATAGACGACATGTCGTCCGGCGAAATGGCATCGAGGATGATGCCGCAAACCAGTGAACTGACCACCACCGTCAGCAGAAAGATCAACGCGGAACGTTTTCCGACCTGTGAAGCCAGTGTGACCAGCGTTGCCGCATTCGTGGCCGGACCGGTCATGAGAAACACCATCGCAGCGCCGGGATTGAGCCCCTTGGCAATTAGTGCAACCGCGATCGGCACCGACGCCGTCGCGCACACATACACCGGGACCCCCAGCACCATCATCACCAGCATCGCGATAATGCCGCCGCCGCTGACCGCTAAGGTCTCCGCAAAAAAGGTTTTCGGCACCAGCGCCGAGATCAATGCCGCGATGATCAGCCCCACGAGCATCGCCCTGCCGATGTCGGCGGGCAATGTGATAAAAGCGTGTTTGGCCGCACGCATGAGTCGGCTTTCTTTCTTGCCGCCCGAGCAGCAGGAATCCGTACAGGCTTCTTTCTTTTCCGGCGGCGTATGCACAGTATCATGGCGCTCAAACAGGTTAACAACGCCCCCGCCGATCAGGCCCGTAACAAAGGCCGCAACCGGACGAAAGATCGCAAAGATCGGCCCCATCAGGCCGTAGGTAACCAAAATGCTGTCCACCCCCGTCTGCGGCGTGGATAACAAAAATGAGATCGTCGCCCCCTTGCTGGCGCCATGTCTATGCAGCGACATCGAAACCGGGATCACCCCGCACGAACACAGCGGCAACGGCACCCCGAACAACGAGGCCTTAAAAACCTGCCAGAAACCTGTCCCACCCAGATGCTTTTCGACAAGTTCAGCGTTGATAAACACACTCAGCACCCCCGCCACGGCGAAACCGAACAGCAGATACGGAGACATATCCGCCAGCACCGACCAGAATTCCAAACCAATTGTCCTCAAAAAATCAACCATAACAGCCGCCTCAAAAAAAAGGATACTCCTAATCCCTTACGATATCCAGCAAAGATTGTTCCAAATCCCCAATCCCCCGATGTCATTCTAAGCCGCAGGAATGTCACCCTCGCGCAGGCGGGGGCCCAGAATCTGTCATAACAGAAAAACTCCACCCCTATTTACAATCTACAATTTACGATCAAGAATCGGAAACGCTCCGGCAATTCACCGTTGCAATCACCCCAGGAAAAAACAGATGAAATAAAGGAGTCAGATATGCTCTATTTACCTCTTACATTTTTTGATCAACATCAATCCCAAGATCAACTCCACAATCCCAAATATAAAATACGGGAAGTGAAGCCAGTGAAGCCCTAACCACCAGACTTGGGCAACGATCCACACAATTAGAAAAAATCCCAATCCACCAGCTATTTCACCTGCGAATCGATAACGCAGGAAAGATAAAATCCCTCCTGACAGGCTCCCAATTCCGTTGACTAATAAAAGAAAAATTCCAGGGATAAGGAAGTCGGAGAAAGGGGAATTGATAAGTATCTCAGTGGGCATCCCCATCTTATCTCCGCTTGGATCAGCTATCATAGCTATGCCTGATGGTATGGCTCCGACACCTATCAATATCTGTAAAATCACCAACCAAATAGCAATCCATTTTCCACTATTTTTTGTACTCATAAAAAACCTTATTGACGAAGTAATAGGCGGCTAAACTGCAGAGCATTCATGAATCATAATAAATCAAAAAACAACTATTCCGACTCATTCATTATCCTGTCAATCGTTAACACTCCGCATAAAAGAATTTGGGGGCGGTTGTCATTCGTAGTTTAACGATACTATGTCTATTCACCACAACATTGTCACATTCTCACTATGGATCTGGCCTATCTAAAGGAACAAAATCGTGTCGTGGAAGCCCTTCTTCTGTAGCATACCACATCCGAAATCCCAAGGGACGTTTGTCAAAGTTCTTGCTGGTTGTTTCTGCGTTCACCATCTGGATATTTTTATAACGGTTAAGGATTAACGTATGGGTGTGACCATTGAGGACTGCGACGACATTGTATTGATCAAACAGCCTCAAGAGTTCCCTGCGTTTTTCTAAAGGTAAATTCATATACTCTTCCGGCTCATCCGCTTCTCTGCAGAATAGAGGGTAATGCCCGACAATGAAGATTTGTTGTCCTTTCCCGGAGGCAATCTTGAGTCTTTCCTTTAGCCATCTATCTTGTTTTTCCGATTCATCCTGCACGGGCTCCTTCCACAGTTGTGTGTTTACGCATATAAAGGTGGTCCCTTTGTGCTCAAACACGAAATAATATTCACCTAACATCTTGCGGTAGTATTGTAATGACTCAGGAGTTGGTTTGTTGCCAATGTCGTGGTTTCCTGGAACATAATAGCAAGGCATTTGGAAGGAACTGATAATCTCCTTGAAATCAGAAAAAGATTTATCGTTGGCAGTGTGAACTAAGTCTCCGCAAATAACGACGAAATCTGGATTCAATTCGTTAATTTGTCTTACAGCCTGTCGGAATGAAGCTTTATCTTTTTCATAATCAGAAAAGCCCAGTTGGGTATCACACATCTGTACGAATGTGAAAGATTCAGTCTTATCCGAATATTTTGTGTTTGAATCGCAGGACATTAGAAGGACAGCTGCTGTCAGAGCCGTAAGCAGAACTCTCATATAAGTATAGAGTGCGAAGACTTTTCTATCCATACTTCAATCCCTTATTCAACAACAGACTCTACCTTCTCAAAATTCAAATATCGGTCGATCAGTTCATCGATCCATTGCTTCTTTGTGTTCTGTTTTATCGCCCCTGCGACACTCTCCAGAGTCCAACTCTGAAATGTCCTGTCAACAGTCAGACATTGCTTATACTGCTCAACGGCGTTCTGACAGTGACAATTATCCTGCGGAGAAAGAAATACAAAGAAACCATCTTTAAAACCATCTTTTAGAGAATATAACAAACTTCCTGCCAATAAATGATCTCTCCATAGCTGCTCAAGAGGCGACTTTTGGAGAATATCTAAACATTCCTTTTTAAAACATCCCATTCGAGAAGCGACTTCAAAATACCGGCCTTTTATCTCAGCAGGTGTATTCCTGAGATTTTCATGATATTTCACCTCAATTCCGATGAAACCCTTTTCATCAGACTTATTGAAAAATTCCACATAAACGTCAAATGCAGAACGATCCCCTGTATAAGTCATATCGTTCCTGCCCGGAGAATGCTCAAATTCAATCCTTGTCACATTATTGACGCGATAAGGACATAACTGTCTAAATACTTTTGTCGCAAGTTCTAAATCCTGTTGTAATTCAGCAAATAGATTGAAACACAAGGGTTGACTGGAGAGGAGATTATTGAAGATTCGTGGTTTGCCATAAAATTTACCACTGTCTGACTGATGTAAGACTTCTTTTGTGACAACTTCTTTGATGGTGTCAGATAAATAGTTACTGAGAGTGTCTTTAGCCCAAGGCATAGGGAGATAATTCCCTCTTGGTTTTCCCTGGTATTCGCCGGCCTTAAACCCTCTTTCTTTTCTCCACATTGACTGGAGAATACGGGCTTTACGTTGAAAATCACTGATGTCTATTTTCTCAAAGGCAAGGTAAGATTTAGCTAGTTTTTCAAGGCTTTGCATTTATATCCTTCATATTTTCTATTCCACCGTCGCGAACGCAGCCGAGGCCATATAATTCAGGCTGCTGCGGCCGGTAATGATTATAATCCATCCGCCGGCGATTCGCAAACAGATACCGAAGCACTTCCACACATCGTCACCTGTAAAATGCTTGATCCTGGATAATCCGGAAGGCGTTTTGTCCAAAATAGAAGGCCAAACTTATCTGTGCGCAAAAAAAGACCCTCACCGCGAACAGCAGGGTCTTATATAGGTCTACAGTTGGTGCATAACTTAAAGCATTGAAACGCCTGACGATCACCGTCGTTAAGAGCAATATTGCTCCGACGGAGTCTAAATTATCCCTTAGAAAGGAGGTGATCCAGCCGCAGGTTCCCCTACGGCTACCTTGTTACGACTTTCACGAGAATTTCATAAACTGATACGTCTTATTGGTTATCCTCTACAATAACGCAAAAAACCGCACGCCCTGAAGAATCGGAATAGTCCGGAGTCAAACACAGATAGTTCACAGTAACATGATTCTGATGCGCCAGTGTTTCTATTTTCTCTTTGTGCTTTTTGATGAGTGACTCGTCACCGGCAATATAAATCTTTTCTTTTTCCTGAATATCCAGCCAGGTATACGCGCGTCTATCCGTCCCACTCATCCCGGTAAAATAATACGCCTGATGAGGTCTGTTAGTAATCAGGAGATAATCAGACGGTTCTGTTTTAACTACCCGGGAGACATGCTCCCAGAATGCAACTTGCGGCATAACCTTGTCTCCGCTGCAAAAGAACATCAGACTCTGCCACACCACTACAAAAGCAAACAGATACCCAATTGAACGCAAAAACGAAATATTGAACATGAGAAGATATAATAGAATAAAAATCGGCAAGAACATTCTGTATGGAGTTGCCGTAAACGACAGTAAGAAGGTAAAGGATCCAATACAAACCAAACTAATAAAAAGAGGGGCATATTCTTTTTTTCGGTAACCCTGATAACAGCCAATTGCAACAGCAAGCATGAAAACCAAAGTTAGCATATTTCCGTTAGTTCCTAAATCAGAAAACACCGCCCTCGAGAATTCACTTAAAAACGTTCTTACATGCAAAAAAAAATTTTGAAATATATGATGCCACGAGTTTTGGGATATACCCTGAATTCTCGATAACGGGGCGAAGGTATAGGGCAATACAATAGAAACCGCCATAAGGATTCCAATAACCAACATGATCCATGCAACGTTTTTATTTTTGGTAAGAAGTGCCGCCAATAACCCCGCAACCGGAATTACCATCGCATTCAAGCGAAAATGAATCAACAGTATGGATAACACACATCCACAGACCAGAACCCCTTTACTCTCTTTCCACAGTTGCTTCAAATTCCGGTCGTTAATGGTAACCTGAAGAATCCAATAAATAAGCCAGAGAAAACCTGTCCGAAACAATCCATCATTGATCGGAGACAATTGAAAACGAATCATATGCCAGCCGCAGAGATAAACAGCCAAAATCGACATTTGTGCAGGAAAAGATTCAATTTTCAGAATTCGGGTAATTTTTAATAACGGATATATTGACAGTAAAAGCGCCAAATAATTCAAAATAACAACTATTTGGATTTTCATTCCCGGCGATGAAACAAACAGGCCAATTAAATAGTATATAACAACGATGCCGTTTTGCGGCGTTGCAAGACCCTGTGGAGGGCTCATGGTCAGGTCGAGAAACTGACCGTTCTGTTCCAGGCTGTCTGCAATAGAAAGATAGTAAAACGTGTCACTATCGATATAATAGAATTGATTTTGAAAAAAAACAAAAAACGCATAAAGCGAAATCATCAAAATCAGGGCCCAGCAAAAAAACCGCAAAAGTCCGGGGGCTTTCAAAGCATTGAGCTTTCCTGTATTTTCAATCATAGACGTTCTTCCTTTTTGTTCTTCTGGGAGTATTCTGAATATCAATGTTCACGGCCTGCAAAAGCATTTCCACGGAAAGAATCAGAGGCAGCGCCGCCACCATGATAGTGCCTGCTGTCTTCGGATTTCCGCTAAAGGCAGAATCCAACCAATGATACAAACCAAATCCAATCCCCCACAAAAACAGAGGTATCCCCAGAACAAGATAAACCGAAGCCATATTAAAGTCATAAATGAAGTATTTCAGGAAAATTCTCTTAAATAATCCCAGGATCAGTCGCGGTGGAAAAGAAATCAGTGTCTTACAAATATTAAGAGAACTGTTTTCTGTTCCGTAGCGAGCGGGAATCGGAACATCTTTCACAACCGCATTGATTAGATTCAGGTGAAGCAGCATATGAGATTCAAAGAAATACCCGCGGGCAATTTTGGATAAGTCCAGTTTTTCAAGAATATTCCGGTGTATTGCAGTATATCCATTTGTCGGATCCATAATATGCCAATAGCCGGAAAATACCTTTTCAAAAAAAGAAAGAATATTGTTTCCAAGCAAACGCACTTTCGGCATCGTCCGCAACATCTTAAAATCCACAAAACGATTGCCCTTTGTATAATCCGCCTCGTTTTTTTTAAGCGGTTCTATCAGATCGCATAAATAGGCCGGATCCATCTGGCCGTCTCCGTCCATTTTGACCACAATATCACAGCCCAGTTCCATCGCTTTTAGATAGCCGGTCATCACAGCCCCGCCGACGCCCTGATTCCTTTTATGATAGATCACGTCTACTTTATCGTAACCAAGCCCTTCCACAAACCGCCCCGAATTGTCGGGACAAGCGTCGTCGATAACGATAATATGGTCAATCATATTTGGCAATATTGAGATAACCTCCTCAATTGTGCCGGAGACACGATAACAAGGAACGATGACAGCAATTTTACCAGGATTCATTTACGACTCCTCATTTTTTCCCAGAGACTATCATTTACAAGCAATCAGCATATGATTTAAACACCATTGTGTCCAAAAATATTTTTTCCTTATGTCATTAAATCCCGCATTCGAAAGTCTTCTTTTAATCTCTCGGTCCAGTAGATAATATTCTTCTTCTTCATGCATCCCTCTTTCGCTATCCATATCTACATTGGAACCCAAATACTTATCGTAAAACCAAATGACCTTATGAACAAGTATTTCAGCAAAAGGATTGCCCATCGTCACGACAATATTTCCACCGGGTTTAAGGCAACGGTAAGCCTCAGCTAATTCAATATCACGCATTGATCTTGGTACATGATTAAGATTCGCTAAAAATGTCACGGAATTAAAGACTTGGTCCTCAAAAGGAAAATGGGATATGTCTTCAACGATATTCTCTTCAGTCAAACCTTCATAGCCATAGACATCAATTCCTTTTCCGTTTCCGTTCAGAAACTCCGTGACGAATCGATTCCATTTTCCGCAACCCACATCTAAACAATAACCGCAAACCTTTTCTGCTGCGTAATAAAATCTTTCTGAAGCCAGCGAGGACAGTCCCCATTTGTCTTTTTCAAATAGTGTGAATGCCCGCAGAGGAAATGATATAAAATCCGCAATTTTCTGACTGGGCGTTCTCATTTTTTTATAGTTCTGCTGCATAAATACCTATAGGACCTCTCTGTGCTTGAATACTTTTTAATCAAAACAGGGAAAGTATATCTCAAAGATTCATTTGAATCCACAAAAAAAGACCCTGCCGCGAACAGCAGGGTCTTAATAGGTCTACAGTTGGTGCATAACTTAAAGCATTGAAACGCCTGACGATCACCGTCGTTAAGAGCAATATTGCTCCGACGGAGTCTAAATTATCCCTTAGAAAGGAGGTGATCCAGCCGCAGGTTCCCCTACGGCTACCTTGTT
>JACNGQ010000156.1 GCA_014384025.1 Planctomycetota bacterium
AAGGCAAAAGTAAAAAAGACAAAGGGAAAAGTGGAAAGTTCAAAATTCAAAACGGCGTGAAAATGTGGTTGATTTTGTTGTTTTTTTTGTGATAGTTTTTGGACTGATGCCAACTGAAAAAAATAGGTGACTGTCCCTCCGGGTTCTTTAGATGGTCAATGTCAACTAAAAAAATAGGGTGCGTCCCTATTATTTCCCGGATGTTGTCAAACTGGGGGATATTGCGTAGTCGGATGACTACGAGCTTTTGAGAAGTATATTTTAGAACTAAGATTAAAAAGAATTTGGGTTTGGAAGTTTTGCTGGTATTTGTTTGGCCCCCGACCCCCGACAGAAAAGCAAGTAAGCTCACATCGGGGGTATACTCCAAAGCAAGTGAGCTAAAATCGAGGGTAAATTCTGAGGTGTTCCGGCAGGCCGGAATCTGCTAATTACGAGACGAGTAACGGGCCATGGAAGCCGGACGACGAAATATGCTGGTTATTAATTGTCATGGCTGGAAATAAAGAAGGACCATCACCAGAATTAGTGGCTGTCCTTTGTGTTATTTACTGAGCGGCTTTTTCAACTGACTGAATTGATGCTATTGTTTATGCATTTTGCAGTAACCTCTGCTATTCATTTCTTTTTTTTTCTCTTCTTATTTGGTCTGCCGACCGGTAACGGACGAACCCTTCGGCCGATCAATGTTTCGATCTTGCTCAAAAAACTATCACTGCCCAAAGGTCTTCCCGTATGTGTATTAAGTCTTAGCCGTACAAGCTCTGAATCCGAAAGCCCGTCCGCAAGCTCCTTGCGCCATTGTACCGCAGATATCATATCGTACCAACGCGACAAATTCAAAATATCCGACTTCGCCTTCGCATCGATATGCACAGCCGCACTCGACCAATCATAACGCCATGGCTTACGGCAAAGCCGCGAGCGGACAGGATTAAGCTCGACATATTTCATGGCCGTCCAGAAATGCCGTTCATCCATCGCACAGGAATAGAAGCGTCCCTGCCACAGGTGGCCGCTGCGTTTATGAAAACGGTTGATATATTGTGTGTAACGAAAGTGCGTTCTGCCGATGCCCTTGGCGAGTGAATCCTCTGTATGGGGTATCGCGACAATGTGTATATGATTGCCCATCAGGCAATAGCCGACCAACTCCAGGGCGTATTTGTCCGCCTGCTCCTTTAACAGCTCCAGATACACTCTTCGATCATCATCGACAAAGAACACATCCTGGCGATTGTTACCTCGCTGGGTAATATGATGGGCAAACCCGACTGCTACTGCTCTGGCTAATCTCGGCATGCATACAAGTTAACAATAAAAACAACACCTGTCAATCATTTAATAGGTGACTGTCCCTAGTTTCGCTAACAATAAAAACAACACCTGTCAATCATTTAATAGGTGACTGTCCCTAGTTTCCTAGTTTCCAAGTTTCCACAATAAAAACAACCCCTGTCAATCATTTAATAGGTGACTGTCCCTAGTTTAGTTAGTTTAGTTTAGCGTTGGCAAATAGAAACTGTATTCAGCATGCTCAAGCGGAACATGGGAGCGGCCCTTAGGGCCCGAAACTATCACAGTCAGACTCGCGAAATCCGTCTGCGCATCCTGACCCACAACTTGGCCATTCTCTGGCGTCTATTGCTATGTTATATACAGAGCAGGTGCGTCCCTAATATTCCAATATTCCATATTCCCCTAGAGATGCGAGCTTGCAAGCGGCCTCTAGGAAACAGATTTTATGTCACTCATTTAATTCTTTTCTGGCTTCTTCGATGTATCTTGGAGCATCCACAGTGAAGTAGCTATCGAGATAACCTCCATTAGATTCGTAGAAAGAACCGATACTAGCCAGGCTACGATTAGCTGCTTCTCTTTCTCCAAAGTTACTACGTCCCTTGAGTTTTCCAATATTCCATGCATGTCTCAGCAATAGACCACAAAGTTTACGTTTGGCTTCATCATAATCTCCAGTGTGGAGTGGTTCCGCGATTCGAAGCAAGTCTGCAATTTCGCTGATATTTGCGCGCTTCTCTCGACGAGTATGCTCACTCGCTGCAAAACGTGCAACAGCAAAAAACGTAATTACAAAGGTTAATCCAGAAACAAGGATTAGATAAATAAATGGAACTTTCCATTTCATCATAGTTATTGAATCCTTCTTGCATAACTATATTTGTGATTTCCATATAATAGTTTGATACAGTATCTTGACTTCTATAGTATAATCTGACGAACTTCCAAAATCAATAAGTCAGTTAAAAGCTTTGTATCTTAAGTTATTGATCTTTATGATAATTATACTATTCTGCCAAGTTGTTTCGTATCCAATCACCTACTTCGCTTGGTTTCATTCCACTAGAAGGTGTGAAGCCTATATTAATTCCCATGGGATTCCAACCACTAAATGTATAATACGCATTTAAGGACCTACCAACTTCAATGGCTGCTAATCCAAGTCTATAATCAGCACAATCCGTATTTCCACTTTCCCAGGATTTGCAAAATAATTCAGCTACCCATTCAAACGATGCATAGAAACCAGCTCCCATGAATCCTAAAAAATGAGTAAATTGATCTGCCCCTGCCCGCCGTTCGTTCGGTTCTCTTTCGAAATCGAATTCCTGTCGATATTCTTCTTTAAAACCCGAGTCCGAAAATAGATCATGTGGATAATTGTCATTATCGATATGTAGACACTCTTTCCAAGAATTAAAACCGTTAAATATAGGCATAAGTTGAATGTCAAATAAATATCCGCTAGCAATTTCCATAAAAGTAGCAATATAGTCGTTTACATCACCGGGTTCATCGCCGGTATATACCACTACACAATCAGACAGGAAAGGAGCTTGTCCCATCCATAGTTGGAGGTTGAAAAAAGCAATGGCTACTCCGGCCTGATT
>JACNGQ010000022.1 GCA_014384025.1 Planctomycetota bacterium
CTGCCCCGGGTCAGTAGTCATATCAAACAGTTTGCCTGTATGGTCGAGCCGATACTGCTGTGTGCGGACGCTGACGCGGCCCCTTTGATGTGAAAAAATCATTCTGTCCGGCCAGTTGTCGGTCTCTCTTAAAAGAAGCGGCTTGACGCTCACGCCGTCAAGCGGTTTGGTACCGACAATAGAAATTCCGGCCATATCCGCCAGAGTCGGCAGAAGGTCGATTGCGCCGGCTATTTGGGGAATCTTTGTTCCGGGCTTGATATGTCCGGGCCATCTAACCAGGCATGGCACTCGGTTGCCACCTTCATCGGTCGAACCCTTTCGCCCCTTCATGCCATCGTTCCACCGCCAACTGTTCGGGCCGTTGTCACTGAAATAAATCACGATAGTATTTTCGGCAAGCTTCAATTTGTCGAGCTGACGCAGAACACGTCCGACATTCCAGTCGATATTTTCACACATGGCCAGAACACATCGTGTTGTATCAAGCTTTTCTGTTTTCGGGTCACGATTACGCATTTGAATCGGGTCGTCACTGAACTTCTCATAGAATTTGTCAGGGACCTGAAATGGTGAGTGAGGTGTGTTGTACGGCAGATAGCAGAAGAAAGGCCGATTTCTATTTTTGGCAATGAATGTTAGGGCATGGTTGGTCAGGTCATCAATAATAAATCCCTTTCCTCTTACGATTTTTCCGTTATGTTCGAGAATGGGGTCGAAATAATTTCCCCAGTGCCCGGAGCAAAATCCGTAGTAATCGTCGAAACCTCTTGCGTTCGGGTGATAAGGATATTGCGTGCCGTTGTGCCATTTGCCATAAGCCGCGGTGGCATACCCAGCCGCTTTGAATGTATCGCCGATGGTTTTTTCATCAATGTTCAATCGTTCCTGTCCGGTCGAGACGCCGCGCACGCCGCCACGTGAATGGTAACGTCCCGTGAAAAACTCGGCCCGAGTCGGAGCACAGACGGCACAGACAAAAAACCTGTCAAACAGGGCACCATCCCGAGCCAATGAATCGATATTCGGAGTTTTCAGGTTGACGTTTCCGTGAACGCTTAGATCGCCCCAGCCCTGATCATCGGCTAAAATGACCACAACATTGGGCCTTTTGTTTGCATTTGCTGCTTTCGCCTGAAAAGGAACCGCAGTTGCAAGGGCGCCTACGCATGCGCTTTTCAAAAAATCACGGCGGCTTAGTTGTGAGTGTTTCATAATTGATTCTCCTCATATAAATCTCATATGCCTAAGACATTAATGATAATGATTCAGGCGATGATTCTCAAGAGCTTTTCTGATTGTGATGGAATTGTAAATTAATTTAGGAGATACCCCAGGATGATTCTGCTAAAAAACCTGCAAAATAACTTTATTTGTCAGGCAAATTTGATATTGTAGCGGCAGAACAAGTAGGTTGTCATAATTGTAAGCATTTATTTAGAAATATTACCTTAAATACATATTTCGGGAGATTATTCGTGAAGACAATTGATTTACGAAGTGACACTGTTACTTTGCCGACGCCGGCGATGCGAGAAGCTATTTCTAAAGCGGAGCTGGGTGATGACGTATTCGGTGAAGATCCTACAACTATCCGGCTTGAGAAAATGGCCGCCGAACGTATGGGAAAAGAAGCGGCGATGCTGGTCGTCAGCGGCACGATGGGGAATCTGGTATGCATACTTACCCATTGCAGGCGCGGTGATGAGATCATTCTTGGTGACCAATCACATACGTTTCTTTACGAAGCCGGGGGAACATCTGCTGTGGGCGGAATACATCCTCATACAATAATAAATCAACCTGACGGAACAATGCGGCTTGAGGAAATTGAGGCGGCAATCCGTGGCGACAACGTACATTTTCCACGTACCCGCCTGATATGTCTGGAGAATACCCACAATCGATGCAACGGCTCTGCTCTTTCTGTCGATTATCTTAAAGATGTAGCGGAGTTGGCAAAAAAACGAAACCTTCTGGTACACCTTGATGGTGCCCGGATATTTAACGCCGCTGTAGCTTTACAGGTTGACGTAAAAGAGCTTACCCGTTACGCGGATTCAGTCAGCTTTTGTCTTTCAAAAGGATTATCGGCACCCATCGGTTCTGTGATATGTGGCAGTAAATGGTTCGTTGCAGAAGCTCGACGAAATCGAAAAGTGCTGGGAGGCGGCATGAGGCAATGCGGCATTATCGCCGCCGCAGGTATAACAGCTCTTGATGAGATGGTGGACAGAATAGCAGATGACCATGCAAACGCTCAGCGTCTTGCTCAGGATATCGCTCGAATCCCGGGCTTGTCTATTGAGCCGGAAAGGGTACAAACAAATATTGTTTATTTCGATATTGTAAGCCGGCAAATCAAGGCGGAGGAACTTGTGAGCCAACTCAGTAATAAAGGAATTAAAATACTGCTGTTAGGTCCGTCACGCTTCAGAGCGGTAACTCATTATGGTATCAATTCCGAGGATATCGATTTTACGCTAACGACCCTTGCCGAGATAATGGAAGAACTTTAACAGGGGCGATTCGCAAACCGCCCTTGAAATTCGAAGACCAAATATTGGCTTTCCTTGAGGATACTCAACGGCGCAGCCTATTGTAAATCGAGCTTAAGCTCATGGATTGACCAGTTCCAACTGTCTGACGAACCGGTCTGAACGATTTTGACGAATCTGGTTTGCACAGGTCCACCAAACTTGATCTCGGTGATCGGATTGGTACCTTTGCCTGCGGCAATGGGTTTGTCCCAACTGCCGCCATCGAAAGAAACATAGACCTCATATCCACGGGGGTAATCATTGGCCGAATTCCTTGTATCGAGAGTCAGACCGGATACGGTACTTTCGACGCCGAGGTCTAATACAAACCAATCGCCGGGTTTCATTGCCCTGC
>JACNGQ010000105.1 GCA_014384025.1 Planctomycetota bacterium
TAGATGAATTTGTGCTTTTATCGAAAGCTGAGTACGAAGAGCTGCTTAAAAGAACCGGCTTCTTTATACAGGAAACACAAAGGTCTATCTTTGATAAGCTGAATCCTGATAAAGATTCTTCGTAAGAGTAAATTGACAATACTATCGGCGCCCCCGGCGGCTGGCCGATAAACTAAATATGATAGAAATTATGATAGAAAAGCATCTTATGAAAGTTGAGAGTATATGAAGTATGCAGGACTAACGGATGAGCCGAAGATAAGAAAACAGGAACGTGGAAACCAGAGCGACTTTAAGGTAATGCAGCAATTCACAACCGAGCATTCTGCCCGTCAATGGGAAAGGAGAATGCTTGCGCAGGGATATGAGGGAGATACCATCGGCAAAGGATGGAAATATGGCTATACCTTTTCAATGCGACGTTAGTTCGCAGTTTTTAGGGATTGTGGTTATATAATCCATTTTGTTTAGAGCACCTAATAAAATGACTCTGCATTCAAACGGCTTATTTCGCCTCTGGATGGCATCAGGCTGCATCGACCATCCTCAGATGGCCTGCTTCGCCTTCCTTGTCAGAAACGAAAACGCTCGATTTCGGTGCTACGATTCATTTTGTTAGGCACTCTTTCTTAGAATGTCCATTGCGCTCTTAGTCCAAAGACAGCAGCGTCTTTGGCCGTGTTATTGCCGCCGGGGTCGGCAACATACTGAACCATCGGACTTACATTAAGCCAGGGAGTAACCTGGGCGTTGTAATAAACTTCCAGGACATCCTCGTTATCATCGGTATAGGTCGTAGATGCGTTATTGCTGAAGATGCCGTTGGCATAACCTACACCAAAGACATCTCCATCACGGCCATCTACTAAACCCGTGCATTGAAGACCAAAGCTCCAGAAGCCGGCAATATCGTTCTTCTCACTGTTCGCATAGCCATACCTGAAGAACGCTCCGGTACCCTGGTTGTCTTGAAGGTCGCTGTTTTCTTTGCAGAACATCTGGTCAAAGCTAAGATAAGCGCCAACATCGTCACGATAGTTCTTAGCACCGTCCGAATTTGTCTTCGGCTGCGGGTCGTTCCAGAGGCCCACTCGATAGGCACCAGGCATCGGGCCGTTGGCCGAATCGAGCAGCGGGGCGATACCGGTCTCAAAGACAAAGAAGAAATAATCCTTATCCTTGAACGCCGTATTAAAGCCGGTCTCTCTGGCATCGGCCTGGGCATCTATTGCACCTACTGAGGCATACCACCATTCGATGGGGTTCCAGTAAAAAACCACGCCAAGGCCTTTGTCCGGAAACGGTATAGTCGGGTTGTTGACCAGGGCGCCGTTTAGGAACTGGCCGGTTTCGTCGTTGGCGAAGGCACTGCCGTCGAATGAGACGGGACAGCCGCGGCATTCGAATCCGCCGCCGATGTCCAGCTTACCAAGCCGTATGCGGAGGGTATCATCGAGCAATGCCTGTTCGTACCAGACCTCGGTGACGTCCATCGAACGTCTGCCGCCGGCATCGGCATTGACACCGAATGCACTGCCTATTGACGTGGCGTCGATATCCGTTTTTGACCAGCTTCCTTCGGTGTGCACGTAGAAGGTGGCGCCTTCGATACCCAACAATTGTTGAAGGTCGGCCCCTATTTCCAGGTCATAGCTGCCGGTGTGCCGGCCCTGGTGGTTATGTGTGCTGGTTCCGCCGTTGACATTGAGCTGGTATATGTTGGTTATACCGAAGCCCACTTCAATGCCGCTGGCCGCCAGGCTGTCGTTCAGGCCCCAGAAACCATTCGTAAGCGTTTCCTGCTCCCAAATGTCATCGGCCTGGACCTGGCAAGTTAATGCCACAGTCATCACTAATGCGTATAATAAAAACTTTTCCTTACACATTTGCTCCCTTTCACTTTAACAATATTCTAATTATGTTTATTTTAGTGTGTTGGTAATACAGCCCCATTTTGAAAAATACTGAACGCTTATCGGCACAATCATAGGTTAGGCTACAAAAGTAAGGAGATGAATATTTTGTAATAATTTACCCTGAGCAGTTGCTGTTTTATTTGCAAAGAGCAATTATGCTTTTTTCAATACTAATAATTGCTTAGCGATGGGGACATAACAATAAGAATTAGCCAATTGCTAAATATCGGCAAGGATAATGCTATATCCCTATTTTTACGTTGTGTTTTGTCGATATTTGATAAAGCAATCAGAGTGATTTTCGCATCCTGGGGGTAAACCCTTTCGATTGAATATTGAATATTTACTATTGGGGTTGAGATTCTTTAGATTTTTTAGTCATACAGCTCCTATGATTCTTCCAAATATAAAGTGTAAAGCTTAATGAAATAATAAATTCCTTTCTTTTGACGTGTACTCCGCACGTAGGCTGATCCCGGCGGGCAACCGGATTCAGCTTTTTTTGATAAATTTTCTCATATACTTGTATGTCCCCTTATATCAAATCCGGTAGTTTCCGAAATTAACTCGCGCCTTAAATTTGACGAACACACGTTAACTTGCTACTTTTTGGGCGAGATTTCTAATTGGGGATTAGTTTCAAAATGGGGCGGACACCGAGACAAAGTAAGCCTGTCTGCTAACAAACTATATGCCCGGAAAGACCTTCGGCAAATAGTTGAATTAAAGACTAACCACAGAAAACATAACAATAAGAATACCATAGAGCCGCTATTTGTTAGCGCAATTGGTTGATTTATTGCTCTTTGATAAGTGGCGTAACGGTGAGTAGGGCCTATGGTACTTTCAAAGTTTGTGAAATAGTGCATCTTACCGGAATAGACAGCGAAAAGCCATGTCAGAGGCAAATCGGTGGTTTATAGGATGGTAATTGTTTTCCGTGGATAGAGGATATTGAAGCTGCCCAGCAATTGCT
>JACNGQ010000021.1 GCA_014384025.1 Planctomycetota bacterium
TCGGCGAGGGCTTCGATGACGCTCGCCTTGATACTCTCTTTCTGGCCATGCCCGTTTCCTGGAAGGGTACTCTGGTGCAGTATGCCGGTCGGCTCCACCGTACTCATGCAGGAAAAGCAGAGGTGTGTATCTACGACTACGTTGACCGCAATAGTCCGACACTAATGCGGATGTTTTACAAGCGTCTCCGCGGCTATCGAGCTATGGGGTATGAGCCGCCGGACACCACTGAATCAGCAAAAATGACGTTTGAGCTACCTTAGCAGTACGAACTTAATAAGCCAAGGCATGCCTACTGAGTTATCCCTTATCATCCTTCGAATCATCCCAGAATTCGAGCTGGTCAAAAGCAGTCACAACCGGATCCGACTCCGGTTTGCTCGGACAGATGCTGATAAAGTCACAATTCCCGCACCATGGACTCGGACTCGGGTGGAATTCCTTTTCTTGCCGAATCTTGTTAGCCGTAGTGAGAACGCGCCAGTGAACCTGGCGAAGGTCGTCGGCTGATATTGCGGTGCTTTTCATAGTTGAATTACCCAAATAGAGATACGAAATCCTGCTCACCGGCAAGGGCAGACGTTTTGACAGTATTAGCGCGTGGAGTTCAAGCTGCTCCCAGTCTATCCCACTAGCCGTGTTACCTGTCTTATAGTCGATAATGTGCAGGGTGCCATCCGGTTCCTTATCCACCCGGTCTATCCTGCCGCGCAGAATCACGCCGACACTGATTTCTGATTCCACCATCGCTTCCATCATGATCGGTTGAGCACCCACATCCTGATTATTAACAAACGACCTGAGTTGAGCCAGCGCCTTTTCCGCCCATCGGAGTTCGTCATCTTTGTCTCTGAAGCCGAGACGATATCGCCGCCAGTTTTTCCGCAACAGTTCCTCCGCGGTAGCTGTGGTCCTGAGTCCAACGGGCTGAAGCGACAGGAATTCCTTTAGGGTGGCGTGTACGTGGTTGGCCATGGTGAAGTACGGTCGTGGCTTACCATACTTGTCGCCAAGCCTGTCGATATGAAGGAACTTATAGCGCTGGCGGCATTGCTTGAATACCGCAATACTGCTGGGAGAAAGATGCAACAGCTTAGGCCTCCTCTCGTTCACCAAGCAGGATAACAGAGAGTCACAATACCGTCAACTTGAACAATCGGGGGGGGAATGGAATTGCGCCGGACGGTGACCCAAGTCAGATAGAAATGAGGGAATATCGAGAGCAGGTGGTGACCCCCTCCCATACTACATACGACCCCCTATAATCTCCTGCCTGCATAGCTAAACAATACAGGAAACTGCATGAATTGGAATAGCTCCAGCACGAGTAATATGCAGTCAAACAGCAGAATATTTGCGGGAAAATATGCCCGCTGATTGTACAGGGCATTGACCATTCCATCGTTTTGCACCATAAGACAAGATGCGAAGGGGGCAATAAACTTCCCACGACCTTACGGTCGAGGTATTAACCGAATACGAACTTCGTTCGGCCCGCTTCGCGGCGAACTACATCCCTCGACCACGATGGTCGGGGTATTCGGGCAAAGGTGAGTATAAACAGAAATGAAATTAATCAGGCAACTACGATAAGTCGTCGAAATATGAAGGAATATCCTAGTCAGGTATGGCGAAAATGATATTCTACAGGTATCCTCCAGCCCTGTATTCCATAATCTCTATACCCTACAGATACCCTACAGGCAACCCCCCTTGTAGCTTCAGTATATAGGGGAGCACCCTCCCTGTGTCAATCCCCATCACGGTCAATATCCTCCGCAAACAACTTCTCAACTGGAATGCCTGCGGACCTGGAAATACCTCTTATCATGGCCGGGTTAACACAGTCAGGCGGCACTTTGGCCGGATCTAGTGCCTGGCAGAGCCAGCGAAGAAAGTCTAGGACAAACGCCGGGCTATCAAGTCTGCCTGCAAGCTGATAAGCATTTGCGGCAATGTCGGCCATTGTATCCCTTACCTCGATCACAAACAGCATAGCTCACTTCACCAAATCGGCTTTATATTGACTCTACCGGAAAACATCCGTGCAAAGATTTTGTGCTCAATAAACTTCGTCGTGCTTACCGATGTCAATTAGCAGGATGTCTTGCTCATCCAGAAACTGGAAGACTATTCGACAATCATAGGACACGACGAAAGCCCACAAGCCTCTCAACTTACCACTGAGCTTGTGAGTTTTCAAAGAAGGGTGATGGGGATTAGCGACAAAGGTTTCCAGAGCTTGGGCGATCTTGGGTTTCAAATCTGGATTAGCAGTCGCTACCCTCTTGTAAGCTCTTTTGAAGCTGCTACCCCAAATTAAATTGCTCACGCCCCAAGCTCTCGAAAAAGGTCGGAAGGGGTTCCTTTAGAGGTTAGGCCTTTTTTATGCTCCTCAAGCGTCTGGCGAGTGTTCGTCAGGATATCCTCCCGCCTTTTCTCCCTGTATCTGTTTCTGATGAGCTCAACAAGCAAGTCCTGATCCTCTAAAGGCATTTCATCTACCTTGCCCAGTATCTCATCCAGTATGTTCTGGGTTCCCATTGGCAACCTCCCTGACATGATTCAAGTTTAACACCGCCGGTTGGCTTCGTCAATCCACTGTTGCCGGCTCATGGTAAAATGAACTGACCGCCGTTTTGCAATGTCTGGCCGCAGGGAGTTGACTTATACCCCGGCCTTTCTTATAATACAGTCTGAAAGGAGGCAAGCGGTTGGTCTAGTAAGCGATCAGTAGCTTGTCTCTGGCCTGTCTTTTAATCAGGGTGTCACAGGTTCGAGACCTGTACGGCCTACCAAAGCTGGAAGACCTTCCCTGCCGGGGAGTTTTGAAAAGAATCAGGGTGTCAAGACACTAGGTCAACCGACACCCTGATTTTATGCTTTT
>JACNGQ010000148.1 GCA_014384025.1 Planctomycetota bacterium
GCCATTACAGCAGCTTCAACGCTACTACGAACCTGCCCGTCCCTGTGCAACGCATCGATACTTTCAGCCTCACAGTTTCCCTGCTTGCGCCTTTCTCTTAACATCGTTGCGACAGGTTGCCAGTCTTCGCAGGGCAATGCGCCTAAGATTATGGACGAACCACTCTTATTGAGGCACTCTACAGGATCGGCCAGTCTCCTTTCTTTCATCGAGCGACCCGAACAAGCTTTCCGCCGCCGGGCGGGAGTATCAGTTCGATTGCTGCTTTCTTCGCATTGGTCCATTGAGCGGTTGTAGCGTCGAAGAGTTCGAGTTCGCTCGGGCCAACAAGTGATGTGTTTACTTTGGTAGTATAGTCTAGGTTCACAACGACAGCGTGAGTCAGCTTCTCTTCGGCTCCGAAGAAACCGAGCAAAAAACCTCGCGGCAAGGTGGGCGACTGAAGGGAATCGAGATGGAAGAGTGCGTCTATTGGCAATGGCTCACAACCAGGTTCGCGCATCGCGGTATGATACACTCCCAGTGAGTGCAGGGGCTGGAGTTCCCTCGCAATAGCGATGAACTCACGGTTGTAGTATTTGACCGCGTGGTAGAGAGGTCCGGGTGTCCCATCCAGGCTGACGAGGCTACCTTTGTGATTCACATGCGCATACACATAATAGCTGATGCCCTGCGCTCCATAGGCCAGGGTGGAATAGACCAGGTAGCGTAGCTCGTCCGGATTCGGCACACGCATCGCATTCGGCGCCCAGGTGCAGGCTTGCACGATGTTGAGGAAAGGCACCCCCGCCTCCTGCGCTGCACGCCGGATCATCGCCAGGTTCAGGAAGTACTGGTTGCCATCGCCCTTGAGCCTGAACTGATAGTGGTCGTAGCTAATCAGCGAAGGTTTCACTTGCTCGATATAAAGACGCAAGTGTTCCTTGTAGGCCGTAACCACATCGCCTTTTGTGCCGAGTTGCTTGTTGTTGGCGTAGGTCGGAAACAAGTTAATGTAGGCCAGGTGCAGCGGATCGCTCTGGCGCAAATAGGCAACCAGTTTGCCAAGCAAGGGGAACTGCGATGCATTGGGTTCGTCAATGAGGTAATAGGCGTAAAACGCTGAGTGCTTGCTGACGCGGGCAATGAGAGCGTCAAGTTGCTCACGGCGCTTGGGATCGTCAAGCGATGCAGGCACCAGCAGCCCGTTAGTGAGCAGACCACGCAGACCATAACGGCCTGCCACATCGAGTTCCTTTTCGCTGCCGCACCAGACGAGGTTGAAACCACCTTCGACCATCTGCTGTGCGACGGTATCTGTTAGTGACGGGCCGGCCCAGTAGGTAACGATGGGTGTACCAACCTGCCAAGAGACGGTGGCGGCTGGCTCGGTCTCTGCCGCCCACATCCGTGGAGTGTATGTGAATAGTGAGAGGAAAAGAATGTACACAAATCTCGTCACGGCTGAGTAGTCAATTAATTTTTTCATTGAGTCGAACTCCCAAGTGCAATTGACATATACCAAATGGTATGCTGTCATTAATCTTACGGTCATGCGATCGTATCACGAAGCGCTAAACAAAGCAACAGAAACTCCAAGCTCAAAAATACACTCATTCATAAGATGGTGGTAATATCTTCTGCTCGACCTCTACGAAGCCCGGGGCAAGCCGGAAAATGCTGAAGGGTGGCGGGCAAAACTGCCGCAAACAGAAGCTGGAAACGAGTGATATAACAGACGCAATATCACTCCTTTCAGAAGCTAAAAAATACCGCAATTTTCAGGTGACATCCTGGTCGAGTAGACGTAAAGCTCTCTCATTTAGGCATGCTTTGTATTCTCCGTTTCTCCTCTCTTTTGATTGAGGAGCGCAACAATATTCAGCCTTGTAAAAGAACTTTACGCCCCTCTCGCCTATGAAGAGTGAAAAGTCAAAACATATTTTCCTGTCAACCCAAAATTTTCTTTGAAGGGCATCCCATCGTTCGCTCTGCTGTGACTCGGTCAGGCAGAACCTCCGGTTCGTTTCGAGCCGATCACCGGACTACGAAGGCGATCAAAAGCGATAACGCTCTCCATTCCGAGAGCCTACAGTCTGGCAGCTTTCAAGTATCCACAGAGGGCACAATGATCTTTATTCATCAAGTTCCGTTCTGGCCCGGTGGCTAACCTTTGGCCAGGCTGGATTGTCCAGCTGACTCACAACAGCTTTGCTTGGCGCACTCTCCATTTTGTCACTACAAATCCCAGTTTTGCCTATATCGAGTCCGAATAAATATCAATTTGTTACAAAAATATTAAGATTTTTTGAGAATTTTTAGTGTAACATCGTATTAAGTAGACGGCAGGAATGATATGTACTAATCAAGCCCCTATCTGCAAGGTTGTCAGTCAGCAGCAGGGACCATCTTCGTACCGAAACGCAGCCTATCTCCAAGGTTCTTTGATCTCAAGGGTCACGGCGGTTTGCAACCTGCTCCTGCAAGCCGGTTGCGGGAGGCCTACTCCCATCTCTGACGCCGCTTGCTGCGGCACACTGACGTGTTGGCTCCAGTTCAATTCGCCAGACGTCTGGCGAATTCGATGATTGAGACAGACTCGGATGACGTAGTCATTGCGCGAAATAAATTCGGCATTTTTCACTACTTCCCACCGACCAACGGATCCAGGAACTTGTAGAGTTCCTGCGTCGCCGGATCATCGGGCTTGCCGAGGTCGTTATTCAAACGGCTGTGGTTGCTGTCGCTCTTGCCATATGCCTTGGCCGGGATTCCCGCTGCTTTCAGAACGCTCTCAAGGCGCCGCGCCTGGGCTTGCGTATCAGGATTGCCGGGAAAATACAGGATGAGGAACGGCGGTATCCCTTTGTCCTTCGCCACGTGCGTCACGGCCGAAAAATCGATGTGCTTCTCTGGATCGTTCCCAAATTTCTGGCGATGACCAAAGGTAAACATCTTGCCGCCATAGAGCGTTTGCCGGTGCTCCGCCGTCATGATGATTTTGGGAATGTCATAGGTGTCACCGTCCACCGGGACGCAGCCTTTGAGGACATCGAACAACACGCCTTCTTTTTTCAGGTAACGATCGTCGATGCAGACCAGCGCCGCCAATTGGGCGCCGGCAGAGTGTCCGCCCACAAAGATACGCTCAGGATCTCCGCCATACCGGGCGATGTGCTTGTGCACCCAGCCGAGCGACTTGGCTACGTCGGCGATCAGATCTTCCATTTTCACTTCCGGCAGAAGTCGATAATTTGTTGAGACGAAGACAATACCTCGCTCTGTCAGCGCCTTGGGCTTCAGTGCGACATCACGCTTGTCGCCAACCTGCCATCCGCCACCGTGGATCCAAAACATGACGGGCAGACTCTTCTCAGCCGGTTCTTCCGGCGTGTAGATATCGAGGACGTGGCGTTCGTGACCATTCTCCACGTAGGGAATGTCCGAGGTCAACTTCTGGGCGCTGGCGCCGCTGCAAAGCAAGAGAAACGGCAGAACGAAGGCGAAAATGGGCTTGGCATTCATGGTATAGATTCCTTTTGAACGAACACAACTGATACTGATAAGAAACTTGATCTTACAGCCATAGAGTAATAATATCATTTAAATGAAGGTATTGCAAAGTTATATCAAGGTCAATTTCAAATTCCTTAAGTAACCTGATATCTTTGCCATTGGTATAGCTATTCTGATATTGACCCGTGTGGAGTTTTATTGCGAACTCACCATTAGCATCGGGAGCACCGTCTTTCTTAGGGACAAGATAACAATCTACTATAAACTGAAGCTGTAGAATAGTGATAGAATGCACTCAAAGCCGACTTTCCCATTAGTATCAGTTAATCCCTGGGACAAGACCATGAAAAGCATATGGGGAGCTTGTGCTGCATGCTTCTGCGGATTGGGTCTTGCGGATTATTCTTCCGCACGCCCGACTAAAGGTTATCACCGAGGACTATTATTCCTCGCAAGCGTCTTTGGTGCACTCACGCCTGGGAAAGACCGCGTTATGGGCTGGAGCACAAGATGAACGATTTGCTTTAGTGATTTCGAATAACAGTGGCGAAGGAGGTGCATCCCTTGCTCGGCGAAACTTCGGTGAGAACATCGCCTACTCGATCGCTCATGCCTCATGGCGTTACTGTGATCGCTTCCGCGACTTCATTGACCGGGAGAAAGATTTGCCCTTCGACCAGCACATGCTGCTGTCGCTTATTGCACCCCGGCCAATCTATATCAGCAGCGCCACAGAAGACTTGCTGTCTGATCCAAAAGGCGAATTTCTTAGCGCGGTTCACGCCGAGGCGGTCTATCGGCTCTTTGGTTTACAGGGAGTCAATACTACTCAATGGCCGGAGCCCAACCAGTCCGTTGGGGAAACCATTGGGTACCATCTTCGCACCGGAAGACACGCTATCACAGCCTATGATTGGGAGCAATTTATAAGATTCGCCGATCGCCATCTCAGAGGTACGACGCATCGTTGATTTCGTAGGAAGAAGGCGTTTTCTGTTTGGCAGTGTGTAGTGTATTGGTGATCGAAGAAATTGCCATTTGCCATTGAAATGATATAGTAGTTCTCAAATCAGATCCTTTATAGTCTTGCCCACTGACTTGTGGGACATTACTGATGTGATTATTATTGCCCGCACTTTAGCATCGAGCTTGTCTAAATATTCTTTACTAATCTGATTTGGTGACCAACCTGTTCGCCTATCTCCTGCGATATATAAAGCCATATCTCCACAGTTCTCCATGTTAATCATGTATTCTTTTTGCATCATTCTAACTTTCTAATCTTTTGTCGCTTGTAATATATTGAGCAATAATTGTGACAGTATCACGATATTTTGATATGATGTCCTCAAATGATTTTACAATTGGCATAAATAAAGAATCACAAACAAGGAACAGCAATTTAAAGAAATGACACGAAAATTCAGTCTAAAATCAAGAACCGCCGCTGATGAGATAGATTTTTCAGCCGACCTCAATGAGGAACAATTAGCTGTTGCTACTGCCCCAGGTGGCCCTATGTTGGTAATAGCCGGTGCAGGAAGCGGCAAAACCCGGGCTTTGACATATAGATTATCCTGGCTTGTACATAATGGAGTGGAACCTTCACGCATAATGCTTGTAACATTTACGAATCGTGCCGCCCGTGAAATGCTCAGCCGAGTGGAGGTCTTGGTAAGACAAAAGACTAAAGATATTTGGGGAGGTACTTTTCATCATATAGCCAATAGGCTTCTTCGCCAGCATGGAAAAACGCTTGGTATTTCGCCGGACTTCACTATTTTGGATAGAGAAGACTCAAGAGACCTTATCGCTTCATGTGTCCAAGAGGCAGGTGTGGACATTCATAAAAGGAGATTTCCGAGAAAATCAGTATTGTCTGCGATTTCCAGTTTCGTTCAAAATACACTTGAGCCGTTGGAGGCTGTACTTTCAAAACGCTATCCGATGTTTGTTCGAGAAGCTGAAGAAATTGAAAAGGTATTAGTTCTCTACATTGCCAGAAAAATGGAAAGACAACTGCTTGACTTTGACGATCTACTCAGCTTCTGGCTTAGGCTGCTCAACGAAAACGAAGAGCTAAGGAGTACACTTGCCAAACAGTTTTTGTACATTCTTGTGGATGAATACCAGGATACAAATGCAATCCAAGGAGCGATAGTTGATCTTCTCGCTGCTAAGCACCGCAATATTACAGTTGTGGGTGATGATTCCCAATCCATCTACAGTTTTCGTGGAGCAAGTTTTCAGAATATCATTACCTTCAAAGAGCGATACCCTGATGTTAAAGAATATCGACTAGAGACAAATTATCGTTCAGTTCCAGAGATACTATCACTGGCTAATGCCAGCATAGAACATAATACTTATAGGCTTCCCAAACAACTTCGTGCTAAAAGACCGTCAGGACTTAAACCAGCTATCGTTCCCACTCATGACCATTTCGTGCAAACTCAGTTCATAGCGGAGTATGTGCTTCACCTGCTTGATGAAGGCAGGAATCTAAATGACATAGCGGTCTTGTACCGAAGTCATTGGCATTCGCTTGAGATTCAATTGGAGTTCCAGCGTCGCAATATTCCTTTTAGTGTCAGGGGAGGTTTACGCTTCTTTGAGCAGGCTCATATGAAAGATGTTTTATGTTATATGCGAATACTTCAGAATCCACACGATGAATTGGCCTGGTTGAGACTTCTCAAAATGTTACCGAGAGTAGGTAATATTTTGTCACGTAAAATATGGGATCATATAAGTCAAGCTGATGACACTTTTAATGCTACCTGTGAATCGGATACAGCCAGCTTGCTTCCGTCAGGTGCAAGGCCTTTTTATACGGATTTCGTTAAGCTCAACAAGGAATTGAAAAAACTAAATTCCCCAGCAGAGGTGATCGATACTGTGCTGGAACGTAGCTATGATGACTATCTTGTTTCTCATTACGATGGAGCCGCGCTTCGCAAGCAAGACATTCGAGCATTGGCTAACTTTGCTGCACAATATAATACTGTTGAGGCTTTTTTAGCCGATGTTGCCTTAACGGGAGAATTTTCCGGTGAGACTGTTGTGACTGGGCCGATTGAACAAGAATTTGTCGTACTCAGCACGGTTCACCAGGCAAAGGGATTGGAATGGCCTATTGTTTTCATTCCCTGGCTGGCAGATGGAAGGTTTCCCACTGATCTGGCTATAAATACACAAGAGGAGTTGGAAGAGGAAAGACGGGTTTTCCATGTAGCAGTGACCCGGGCCAAGGATGAGTTATATCTTGTCGTTCCACAGCTTTACCGCAATCGTTCTCGAAGTTTAGTCGTTATGAAACCGAGCCGTTTTCTTACAGAAATCGGAAAGGATTTGACCGAGCAAATGGAACTTGAAGAGGGCTTGCCGCATCTGATAGCTGGCAAAGAACAGGATACTCTTTCTATACCAGAACAAGCCTGAAATAATATGCGAAAGTCAGGAGAATGACTATGGATCAATCCACTACTGCTGCGAAGAAAAAGCAAATGATAGAAGATAACAGCCACATGGGTGTGATTTTCGATCTGGATGGTGTGCTCGTCGATACCGGCTGGGCACATAAACAGTCGTGGTATGACCTGGCTGAAAAGGAGGGCTTTTACATGTCGGATGATTTTTTTAACAAAACGTTCGGCATTCGGAATGACCAGATAATTCCGATGTTTGCCGGACAAGGCACTTCCTCCGAAGAGGTGGAGCGGCTCTCGCAGTGGAAGGAAGAACGTTATCGAGAGCTTATCGTGGAAAACCTTATTCTGCCGCTGGGGGTCGGTGAATTACTCGGTGATTTGAAAAGGAGTGGTTTTCTTATGGCTGTGGGTTCCTCGGCGCCGAAGGCTAATTTGGACCTGGTTTTGGAACGTGTGAAGATAAGGGATTTTTTCAATGCCTGCGTAACCGGCGAGGAAGTTGTCGAAGGCAAGCCTGCACCGGAGACATTTGTCAAGGCCGCCCAGAAACTTGGGCTGCCGCCGGATTGCTGTGTCGTCGTAGAGGATGCGGTCCAAGGTGTTGAGGCGGGCAAAGCAGCCGGAATGCCAGTCGTTGCTGTGACCACGACTCGAGATCGATCGGCCCTATCCGCGGCAGATATTATTGTTGATGGCCTGGGCGAACTAAAGGCGAAAGACTTTGCCAAACTGCTTAAAGATTAAAGTCAAAAGAGTCTGCAATGAAACAAAGCCTCTCAAACTATCACTCCCACCTTAGGATTGGAACCTGTTCCTGGAAGTACGATTCCTGGAAAGGGCTTATCTACGAAGCAGAGAAGGATTACAAGCCATATGATTATTTAACAGACTACGCTAAGCATTATAATACAGTGGAAATTGACCAATGGTTTTGGAGTCTCCTCCCTTCTGGAGCAAAGCTACCGAATATTGAGACAGTCAAGACATACTCCGATAGTGTACCTGACAATTTCTTATTTACTATCAAAACTCCAAATTCTATCACTCTTACTCATCATTATGCCAAACAGTCTTCACGTTATAAACATGTTGCCAATCAGCCCAATCCACATTTTCTGAACATAGACCTGTTGAAACAATTCCTTGAGACACTTCAGGCAATGGAAAACAAACTTGGACCTGTAATGTTTCAGTTTGAATATCTCAATCGTCAGAAAATGCCATCTCTAAAGGCTTTCATTGATAAATTGTCTGAGTTTTTTGATCAGGCACCAAAAGAGTTTGAATATGCTGTGGAAATTCGGAATCCAAACTACCTCGAACAGAGCTTTTTCAAATTCCTCAAAGATATGAGTATAAGTCCGATTTTGCTTGAAGGATACTACATGCCTCCTATCAGCAAAGTGGCAGAGGAGTTAGATACATCATCAGAAAAGCTGTTAATCATTCGACTGATGGGACCTGATAGGCAAAAGATCGAAAAGCTTACTGGTGATAAATGGGACAGGATTGTTGCCCCAAAGGATGAATCTCTCAATTCAGTTGCAGATATCATTGAGCAGAATATTGGACTGAAACGTAAAGTCTTTGTGAACGTCAATAATCATTACGAAGGTTGCGCTGTCTTGACGATCGAGAGATTAATGAATATTTTGTAGTAATTGGTATTTCCGTGAAGAAGGCCAAGATTCAACTGAAAGCAATATAAATAGGTCATTAGTTATGATTAGGAAAAGATCATGAAAAAGACGGCTTTATTATTCTTAATAGTATGCTTTGGGCTGGCATTAGGTGTTGTTCCCAATGCATCAGCGAACGACTCATCTAAAGGTTTTGCTTTTACAGACAAGGTAGTCCTGGCTTATTACTATATTTGGTTTAATGAAAATAATTGGATTAAGACCGTGGCAGAGGGAGGACGTAAGGAAGGATTGGAAGGCCTGCACCCGCTAGTAGGTGCATACAATTCCTGGGATCCTACCATTATCGAAAAGCATATGCAGCAGATGAACCGGGCCCTGATTGACGCCCTAGCTGTATCCTGGTGGTATGACACCAAAGTGAATGGTCCAAACCATATTTTGGATATTGTTTTTGAGAAAGCCGCTGCTTACAACCTGAAAATCACGATCGATTACGAACGTGGTGGGGCTCCTCTGGAGACAATTAATCACGACTTGTTTTACTTTCTCAACAGATATAAGAATCATCCAGCCATGCTGAAGGTGGAAGGTTGTCCAGTCGTAATGATTTGGACAGCCTGGGCACATAAACCAGCAGAATGGAAGGGAGTATTTGATAGATTGGAAAAAACCGGCATCAAAGCCTTTCCTATCATGTCCGGCAGCTATCAAAATGGTAGAGGAAAAGAATATCTGGGACCATTTCGTTCCCTGGAAGAATATACGCTGGTGGATATAGAAGATTGTCAATTAGCAGATTTTATGAAAACAATGCGCGGACATATCGATGATTATAATAAGACAAAAGGTTTTAAGAATAGTAAACCTGCTCAACATCATGCAACAATATCCCCAGGTTATGATGAAACTAAGAATCCCGGACGTAAGACAAAGAATGGTGGCTACAAAGGTGCAGGATGGAAAGATAGAACCAAATTTGGTGTGACTTATCCTGATGATCCAGACGGGGCTTACTATCGAGGAACCTTTGAAGCAGCCATGAGTTCCAAACCTGACTGGCTGCACATATCCACTTTTAATGAGCTGGCGGAGTTCAGTCATATAGAGGCTACTTTTGAGGATGGTTATAAGTATATAGATCTGACGGCAGAGTTCGTCAGGAAATTTAAAGGCCAAGAATAGACATGTCAAGGTGCAATTCTCAAATGTGTTCTTAGCTTTCAGGAGCTGAAAAACACCGCAATTTTAGGGTGACATTATGGTCGAGTAGACGTAAAGCTCTATCATTTAGGCATGCTTTGTTTTCCCAGTTTCTCTTCTCTTTCGATTGAAGAGTGTCACAATATTCTGCCTTGTAAAAGAGCTTTACGCCCCTCGCAGAACCGGACATGAAGATTTCCCTCATCCGGCACGTCGCTGACACACTCGCCGTTATCGCGTGCAGCGCTACTGGCTTCCAAATGGTGTAATCCTTGGCCCAATGCGATTAGACATATTTCGGGGCTCAATACCTTCACTTGCGTTATGGCTGACCATTCACCTTTCCTTAAGCCTTGCATATCTTGTTACCTCGATATACATTAAGTTCCGTTCTGGCCTGGTGGCTACTTTGACCAGGCTGGATTGTCCAGCCGACTCATAGCAGCTTACCTTGGCACACACACCAAAATGTCTCCACGAATGCCATATTTGATGGATAAAAGAAGCACTAAATCCCAAATATTTGCTTAAAAAACAAAGATATTTTTCTTCTTATCGGATCAAGTATACGGAAGTCTTTAACGACGATCATATTGACCAAGGCGGCAGAGGAGCAGCAGATAATTGAGAAGGAGCCTTCTTCTGAAAAGAAGAAGACTCCTTACTTAGTCTCATGATATGGCGTCAAGGTAAGTTACCCGCTCAACTGTCGCCAGCGGCTGTTCTCGGAAAGCACGTAACAAGGCCACAGTTAGCAGAAAACTCTATGTTTGGCGATTCACTTAGATGTCCATCTCCAGCGGTCCCCAACCCTTACGAGGTTCGCGCCAGGCCAGGTCATTGATCTTCGGATCGCTGGTGATCTCGCCAGCTTCGTTCAATACGAGCTTCTTTCCAGCGCGGGCACAGAGGTTACCGAGCTGGATATTTGCGGCCATTGGACCGGAATAGCCGAAGTTGGACTGACTGAATTCACGCGGCTTCTCGCCCCTGCAGGCCATGAAGAATTCTTTGTGATGTCCGGGAGACCGTTCGAGCAGTTGTTCGGGACGGCCAAACGCTCTGCGTCTGGCTTCCGGGATCAATAGCGGGGTGTTCCAGTAATCGCCAGTCACCAGCATTTTTCCCTCGGTGCCGATGATCAGATTTCCAGTCCTTGGCAGTTTGCGCCCGTCGATTGCCAGTTCCTCGGGATTGTCGGGCATGAAAGGTGTCCCGTCTTCCTTCTTACCCTCGTACCAGAAGGTGGTAAAACCGGGCTGGTCACCTTTTGCGCGGTAGGTGCTCTTCACCACCATGCCGGCCGGGTACTGGTCCTTTACTGGTCCGGTCATAACAATCGGCTCTGCGGTGGCCGCGTAGCCAGGATTCATGATCGCATAAATTCCGTCGGTAGTATGACAGGCCATATCGCCCAGTGCCCCGGAACCGAAATCGACCACACCCCGCCAGTTGAAATCATGATAGGCTCTATTTGCTTTGTAAGGACGCATCGGTGCAGGACCGATCCATGCATTCCAGTCCAGATTTACGGGGATCGCATCTGATCCGGCCGGACGGTCGCCGCCCTGAGGCCATACCGGGCGATTTGTCCAGGTGTGAAACTCCTCGATATCACCTACGGCACCGGCCTTGATGAATTCGTACGCTTTCCGCCATCCATCGTCACCATGGCCCTGGTTGCCTTGTTGGGTTACGACCTTGGTATTCCTGGCGTAGGCTGCTGCCAGCAACTGGGCCTCACGTACTGACCAAGTCAGGGGCTTTTCGGTGTAACAGTGGATACCCATTGAAACAGCGGTCATCGACGGTGCAAAATGGCTGTGGTCCGGAGTCGCTATGAAAACCACATCGAGCTGCTTGCCGTGATTTTCGAAGACTTTCCGCCAGTCCGTATATCCGGCCGCTTGCTCCCAGCCTTTCTTGCCGTGGACGCCACCCCAACGCTCCTTGTCAACTTCGGCGAAGGCGATACACTGACAGCCTTCTCCGTGAGATGCGCCTGTATGGGCCCCGGCCCGTCCGCCCACAGCGATAAATCCCACCTGGAGCTTTTCGTTTAGTCCATGGGCCCGGATGAGGCTCGGGAAACCGATAGAGTATGCTGCCCCAACGGCAGCAGCGGTGTGTTTCACAAACTGACGACGTGTAATGTTTGACATAATCTTTGCTCCTTAACTTTTAGTAAATGTTAAATCGATCTTTATTCTAATCGTATCCGATGGGTTGTCGGTGATAAAACAGCCTTTTACAACGTTGGCAAATGATTCAAACATCCTGCTCATAAGTGCCCAACCAATCAACGCCTCCTGCTCCTTAGCTCTTCGGGCACATTTCTTCATACAGTGCTCAAAGGGCAATATCTACCCAGTTGCTAATTAGGTTGTTTATTCTATTCTGTTTATCTCAGACATGCAAGCTCTATTTTTTAGAATAATAATCGCTTTATCGTTCCTTTTTAACCTTTTCAACCTCCTGTTTCACATCGTCCAGCAGTTTCCACCAATCCATGTAATGCGTGCGGGAAAAGAGTTGGGGGCGATATTGTTTGGTTGCCACAGATGTATAGGTCTCCCATTCCTGAACCGCATTAGTCAGGTGGTCAACTGCGCGCTGGTGATTGGTTGTACGTTGGGAATCGGCCCGGAATACGGCCAACTCAGCAGCACCGCGAATCTTATCTGCATAGTAACGTCCTAAATAAGCCATGGCTTCGGCATCTGTCAACGTGGCCCTTAGCTCTTTGTTCTTGCCGGCTTTTCTACTTAGTCTTTTTATACCTTGCAGTGTACTATTGGCCAGTGCATCCAGATTGTCAGCAACTTCCATGGGTGTGATGCCGTTAAATGCCTTATCCTCAAGAATGGCGGCTGCATACTCCTGTACGGAAAGGATGCCTGAGCCCCTGAGGGGAGGATGCTCGAAAAACTGATCCACCGGCAGGAATCCCTGATCAAAATTACACGCCTCCGGAGAAAATTGAAAATCATTGACCCTGAAAAAGAAATTATTGACCAACGGCACAATCTTAGAGGCCGCAGCCCAGGTATCATAGAGAAGGCCGGCATTGGCCCGGGGGAAATGATTCGCCAATCTTTTTTCAAAATAATCGCGGTTAAGGGTCAGGTCATATCCCAACCGTCCCCATAACATAAAACGATACCAGTGTTTACGCACTTCCAGCTCACCGGATAATTCGGGGTCCTTACTCACAAATTCGCGTCCGAAGACAAAGCCGTCCGGTCCCATATAAAAGCCTGCTTCATAGCGCATCAGGTCACGCGGGACATTTTGTAAAAATTCCCGCACATAATCCGCATCACCCCAACGGTATATAAAGAGGTCATCGTTACGCAAATTCAACCAGCATGGTACCTTGTGCTCTTCGAGAAGCTCGCGGTACTCAAAATCGAGATACGGCGAGGTGGTGGTGGAATAAAGACGCGCACGTGCATACTTATGACCCGTATTGAAAGGACCTTCAAAATCTTTAAAGGCCGCTGTAATCCTGCCCAGGCTGGCCTGGTGCTGGCGAAAGATAAAACGCAGCTTACGGTCTGGATCTGCCTGCTTTGCATCCATTACACCCTGTCCATAGGTACGCCAGAGCCATTGTTCAATACCTCCAACATTCTTGACTCGCTGATTGTTTACATGCTCGCCGGCTGTTACGCCAATACCGTCCACCTGGGGATAGGTCTTTAAGAATTCCCCAATACAGTACCGCATATATTCGATGGTCTTTTCATTATCCGGCATATCATCAATCCCATGCCTTCCTTTGGCACCAAAGGTATAGATGTTCCAATGAAAGATATGAATCTCAATGCCGCGATCCTCAGCCAAATCAAACACACGATTCCAAAAGGCGATCTTCTCATCCAAAGATATCTTTTTGACCACCTTGAAGCTGGAAGCGTCATATATATCCAGGTTATTAAAATGGCGATCGCTTTTCGTATTGACGGTTTCTTTTATAACACAGACATCGTCGTAACCAATATCAGGATACTTGTCCAGTTTGACCAGACCCGGATAGGGATGCGTGGTCCAGAGGGTCAGCACGTTATAACGATTGCGTGCCAGGGTATCCAGGAACTCCTGCCAGAAATCAAATTCCCACATGACCTGAATATTCTTTTGGGCAGCGGTCCCTGTATCGTCATAGCTGGGCGCGCGCCCGTCAAAGGGAATATTAAATTTGAGTCCCCGCCGAAAGATATAAGGCTTTCGTGCCTTTTCCTGTACGTCTTTTAGGCCGTCTCCCAAGGTCACCATTTCCGCTACTTCCAGACCACCATACATGGCACCCAATGAATCACCACCCACTATCCGTATCGTATTACTTCCTTCTCGCCGGATACGAAAGGACTGAGGCCCCATGCCAGCCTTAAATATATCAAATACAATACGTACACCCGCATCATCCCCATCAACATCATAATTCTTATCGAGCAACGCCTGTTTGATATCTCCCGCTGCAAAGGCTATGCGTGGATCTTGCCGATCATAGATAATAGACACCTTCTGCCCTGCGATGCAGTTGGTACTCGCAAAAACAATTGAGGTTATAAGAATAATAAGTGAAAGAGCCGACCTTCTTTGCATAACATTCATACTGTTCTCCTGTAGTAGAATTAAATAATAATTTTTCTATATGATATACTCATAATTGACCATGGAAGTCAATCAATATCAGACTGTCT
>JACNGQ010000020.1 GCA_014384025.1 Planctomycetota bacterium
ATGGTGGCCTGTATATTGGAGCCGGAAAATATCTTGAAGCAACTACGTTTTTCTCAGGCCTGATTGATGATGTTCGAATTTACAGCAAGGCGCTGAGCGCCGAGGATATCGAGGTGCTTGCACAATAGGGCAACTTAGAAATAGAAAAATAATCAGGAAAATCCACATACCTTCTCTTTTGCCCAAAGGGCTGGCAGTTCGTGAGAGTTGTCAGCCCTTTTTTATCCTCAAAAGCATTATCTGATTCATACATTTTTCGTCACCGTTTACTTAATCCGGGAAAAATGAAAAAATCTTTGTTTTTATTCAAATATTTGAGGTATGGTCCTTCCATCAATCGTCAAATTTGATATTTGTGGAGTCAAAATGGTATCATAATGTCACCTGAAAATCAGGGTGTTTTTTAGCTCTTGAAAGAGGTGACTTTTTATTGTTCTACAGCTTCTGTTTACATGACCTAGCCCTTATTATCGAGAACTCAAAAGGCCACAGACATACCCACCTTGGCATTAACCATGAAAAGGCCATACCTTGATTGATTGGCTTCATAAATTTTTTATAGAAGAAACGACCTGCCTTCGGCTAAGACTTTACCGGATGAGCTTCGGGCTGGTGTGGGGCTTTTTCTTCGATCTTGTAGCCCGAACCGGCAAGAACCAGGGCAGGAATGGCTTTCCAACCTAATTTTCTGCACGCCTGAAAACGTAATTTTCCGCTCAGTATCTCATACTTGCCGAAGTCGGGATTCTCTTTCAAGACGATGGGCCGCAACAGCCCGAGCATCTCGATACTTCGCGCCAATTGCTCAACGTCATAGGTATCCATGAGGGGGCCCTGCTCGATCAGTAAAGCGTCTATTTTCCTGACGTTCTGGTCAAGCTCTTCATGCGTAGGTCCTCTTCGATCATCCCGCGTTCGCTCCTGCTGGCTGGCTCGATTAGAATAGACGTACGGAATCGCCACATCCACCAGGGGATTCCGCTGGAGTTCCTCGAATATCAGCTTAGTGATCTTGTAGGATGTTTTGGCCCGGTCCACCACGCGAGTCTGGTATCGAAGCTGCATATATACACCATAGTCGTAAAGCTCTGAGCGGATATAGGGCTCCGTGCTAGTTGCCTCGATGACGTCCTTGGTGACCTGCCGGGCCGCGTCGATAAGGATTCGCTCGGCTACGTCCCACTTCGAGTCGTAGGTGATTCGCACCACGAGCTCATCAAGAATATAGGGCGCTTCGTGGGCGCTGGCATAGTTGATAACAACATGGTCAAACAGCATAGCATTTGGGATAAAGACGCTGCGTCCGACAGCTTCCTCGCTGCCGATAGTGCCGCCGACCTCGTTAAGCTCCATATACATCGCGCCGATATTCTTGACGTCTCCCGTCAACTCGATCTTGGGAAATTGCACCCTGTCACCCGGCCGGAACGGTCGCCGCAAATTGATCAGCACCCAGGCCACCAGCCCGCTCAAAGGCTGCTGCAACGACCAGCCAATGACCATGCCGCCGAACAGACTAAGCAGCGTGCTGACCTTGCTCAGAATCCCCAGTCCATAGAATATAACTGCGAAACAGGCTAAAATCCCAACGAGCCAGTATAGCCGGTTCACCATCCTCCATTCGGCAATCGGCTTTCTCTTCCTGGCAAAGTGCTCGTGCGTCGCCAGGCTGACCAAGGCCGTTAACCCCAGCACTATCGCCACAATACCCAAAAGCCGAAGCAAGGACATTCCGCTTCCAATCACCGGTCCGGGCAGCAGAAAGTCGGCTATCCACAAACAACCGGCGGCTAAAAGAAAAATCCCCACAAGGAACAACAGCATGGTTTTATGACGTTTCATATCAAAGCTCCACGGCCCGCTTTCGCGGCAATAACTTTTCTCTACACGTTCGTTCACTGGCAACGATAAATAAACTGGTCCGCGAGCAGCCTCCGACAAACTACCCTTAATTACGGTTTGTGCGGCGTCAAGTTCGCCACAAAGCATAACCAACCATAGTTGTTTTGTCAATAGGAACCAGCAATATTCAGTACAAGGCAGCTGCCAGCTTCATGGGCAGAGCTGCCAATACCACATCTGGAAATATCAACCAAATCCGCTAACCGAGCAGTTTATCCGTAACAGTTGCTGTTTGAAAAACACGATGGGTTGGCAGTTCAAACTAATACCAGCCCTTTTTAATTTCAAAAAGAGTAGAAATCATTGACATATTTATTCGTCACCGTCTCAATCCTTGTGCCGAACAGGATTGACATAGTATACTTAATCCGATGCAAAAAATCCGTGGTTAAAAACAGTCAAAAACGCTCACACCTAAAAACAAAAATCTAAATTTTAAATTTTTTTTATCTCCTTTCCTAAAAAAAACTTACGAACATCAGGTACACGGTTAGGAGTCTTGGAGATTTAAAACCAATTTCTCTTGATTTTCGGTAAAAAAATGGTATAATACACACATATTAGCCAGTAGGCTAACGCAAACAGCCAGCAGGCGAAGTTACCGGCCAGAAAGCCAAGCCTTGTCCCGTTAGAGCGACTTAAAATCTAATGGGATCAAAATTGTCCCCGAATGCCGTAATCGGCTCCGTTAAGGAAATCTTATGACTATATACGAAATGTTAATAACTAAATACCAACGACCATTCACTAACGACCTGCGACTGCTTAAAATTTACCACCCTCAAGGGTGTACGAAAGAATTCGTACGAAATTTTCAGCTTTTTATGCAAAACAAAGCCAATTTTGGAAATGACAAAATGAACATAAACACTTTTGTAATAATAAGATATGTAATTTTTATGCACTTGGCGGGGTCAAAAAACAAAGCCAATTCAAACCCAATTCAAAGCCAATTTAACCCAAAACAAACCCAATT
>JACNGQ010000039.1 GCA_014384025.1 Planctomycetota bacterium
AAGAACCCAACGCGGCTATGATTAGCCCTCTGGCTGAAACCTTCGCAAAAGACTACGACATAATGAAACTCACAGAGACGATGATCCGCTCCAACTTATTCTTTTCCAAGGCGGCATATCGCCGGCGGATTAAAAGCCCGATAGAGTTCGCTCTGGGCATAGTACAGGCCCTGGAAGGTGTTATATCCACAACGCAGCTTGCTCAAGACCTGGCCGGTCTTGGCCAGAGTCTCTACAATCCACCAACGGCAAGCGGCTGGGCCGGCGGAAGAAATTGGATCGACAGCGCTACACTCACGGGGCGCAGCAATCTTGCCTTGGCGCTGCTGAAAGGCTCGGAACCATATGGCAACAAACTTAATCCCAGGGCTCTGGCTAACAAGCACAGTTGCACAACACTCAAATCCGCTACGAAACTCCTGCTGGATTTATTTCTGCAAAGCGACCTTGCTGGGGATGTTCATGAGTCAATTTTGAAAATGGCGAAAGCATCTTCAGGAAATAACAGTGATGTTGAAGATGCAACGCTGCGTCGTTTCACACATACAGTAGTTACGCTTCCTGAGTTTCAGTTAGCTTAAATTGTGGAGAAAATACCATGACCTATACACGAAGAAAATTTCTAAAGGCCACTTTGGGAAGCTCTGCTCTGTTATCACTCGCTCCTGCAACACCGAACTTCCTGACACGTTCAATGATGGCAGCCGCACACCGGCGAAAAGAACGCGATACTGTTCTGGTAGTAGTTCAACTCTCAGGTGGAAATGACGGCCTGAACACCGTCGTTCCGTACGAAGATGATGAATATGCCCGAAACCGCCCTACTTTACGTCTGCCCCCCAACGAAATACATAAGATCAACTCGCAATTAGGCTTTCATCCGCGAATGGGGGCATTTAAGCGCCTGTACGAGCAGGGACACCTGAGTATCATTCAGGGCGTTGGCTATCCGAACACAGACCGTTCACATGAATCTGGGATGCGGATATGGCATACGGCAGCTCCTGACGAGCCCGATTGTCAGACCGGATGGCTGGGCAGGACAGTTGACAGCATCCGGGAGCCGAATAGCATTAACACACCCGCTGTGTTTGTCGGGCCGATTGTCCAGCCTTTCGGGCTAAATGCAAAGAATGTCGTCGTTCCCTCTATCGACTCACTTGAAAACCTAACAATGCGAGAAATGCCTGGTCATGATAATTACAAATCTCAACGCAAACACACGGCCGAACTTCCCCGCACTGATCAAAACAATCCACTTATGAATTTCCTGCAGCAGTGCACACTGAATTCCTATACCAACAGTGAGCAAATCGAAGCGGTAATGAAAAAGACGGCCAACACCGCTGAATATCCACAGTTCGAACTTGCCGGCAGTCTTCGTAAGGTCGCTCAGCTTATTCGGGCTGATATTGGTATCCGGATATTCTTTACTGAACTTGGCGGCGGCGGAATCGGAGGCTTTGATAATCACGCAAATCAATTAGGAAACCATTGCGCCCTACTGCACCACTTCTCTGAATCAATCGGAGCATTTATCGACGATCTGAAGCAAGACAAGCAGTTGAATCGTGTTCTTCTGATGACCTTCTCGGAATTTGGCCGGACCGTTAAGGAAAATGGACGCCGCGGTACCGGACACGGAGCTGCCGCCCCAATCTTCCTGGCCGGCGGCAGGCTCAAAGGCGGCCTTGCCGGTCCACATCCCAGTCTGAAGGATTTGGATAACGGTGCCCTGAAGTTCCACACCGACTTTCGCAGTGTCTATGCAACGGTGCTGGACCGATGGCTTGGCTTCGATAGTTCGAAGGTACTTGACAAACAATATGAACCGCTCAATATCCTGAACGTTTAACTTGTATGACTAATTATTACTGATGATTGCAATTTACGCTCGTATCTTCTTCAGTAACCATGCCATATTCTGACCGAGAGTTTGCATCGTCCGCAGACCTTCCTGGTCTTTCTCGACTTCACCTTTTTCAAGTCCGAAACTCATGTTCCAGTAACATGAACCCGGTATTATCATACCGCTGATTAAGAAAAAATGATTCATCGAATCATACGCATGGATTGCCCCTCCCCTGCGGACCGCCACGACAGCAGCTCCGACCTTTCTTGCAAACATTTCTTCGTTGGCTTTTGCCACCAGTCCGGCCCGGTCGATAAGCGCCTTGAGTTCCGCACTCACATCGGCAAAGTATGTGGGAGAAGCTAAAATAATTCCATCAGCTTCCAGCATCTTTTCGATACAGCCATTTACAATATCAGTTTTAACTGCGCACCTCTGGTCCTTGTTTTCAAAGCATTTATAGCAGGCGATGCAGCCCCGGATGTTCTGGCCGGAAAATTGTATCATTTCGGTTTCGATGCCTTCTTTTTCAAGCTCACCGAATACCTGTTTAACCATTATAGCGGTGTTACCATCCTTTCGGGCACTGCCGTTAAAAGCTATAACTTTCATATTTACCTCTCAATATATTTTTGATTTATCCAAAAGATTCACTCGAACGAGCCTGTGATTGTAAATCAGTTTGGCATTTCCTGCAAGTATTTGGCTTGATAACTGTTCCAATAATTATGAAAAAAGCTTTTGGACAGTTTACTTTATCTATGATTTCTTGACAATAACAGCATTTGTTGTTCTAATAATCAATAATTCAACCGTAGGAGGTTAGTTTATGATGCACCGAAATCGCATTCACTGGCCCCTTGGCAGCATCTCAAAAGTTATTCGTCCGATGCTTGTCATGGTGGG
This sequence comes from Planctomycetota bacterium, assembly GCA_014384025.1. Classification (GTDB taxonomy): domain Bacteria; phylum Planctomycetota; class Phycisphaerae; order Sedimentisphaerales; family Anaerobacaceae; genus NIOZ-UU13. The sequence goes on from JACNGQ010000039.1 coordinate 2,759, forward strand.
ATTGTTGGTTACTGTTCAACCGGTCTTCGCCGCCAGATCTGGGGTGTTCAGCATTAGAGATTACGGAGCTGCAGGCGATGGTAAGACACTGGACACTATGGCGATAAACAAGGCAATTGAAGCATGTGCAGCCGCAGGCAGCGGACAGGTTCTATTTCCGCCCGGAAGATACCTGTCGGGCACGGTACACCTTAAGAGCCGTGTATCGCTCTTTCTCGAAGCAGGTGCCACGCTGGTCGGGACTACAGAGCTTGATAAGTATCAGCAACCGACAATCCCGTCCTTCATGCCCGAAGCCAAATGGGGCAAGTGGCACAGGGCTCTGATACTTGGTGACGGGCTGGAAGATATCTCGATTTCCGGTCAGGGCGTGATTGACGGCAACAAAGTCTTTGATCCAACAGGTGAGGAACGAATGCGCGGGCCGCACACGTTTGTATTTGTAAATTGTCGTAATGTTAAGGTGAGTGATATTTCTTTTCTGGACTCGGCTAATTACGCAATCTTCTTTCAAATCAGCGATGACGTTGATATTCGCAATGTGAAATTCACAGGTGGCTGGGATGGCATACATTTCCGAGGCGCGCCTCAGCGGCCATGCCGAAACGTGAGCATAGTCGGCTGTCAGTTCTTCACAGGGGATGATTCAATCGCAGGACGGTATTGGGAGAACACATTAATTTCCGATTGCATTATTAATTCCTCATGTAATGGGATACGGCTTATCGGTCCGGCCAAGCACCTTATTATTCACGACTGTCTGTTTTATGGCCCAGGTATCCGTCCCCACCGCACTTCGAAACGGCACAATATGCTTGCAGGCCTGAACCTGCAGCCAGGGGCGTGGGACGCTACACAAGGCAACCTTGACAATGTGCTAATCTCAGATATCACAATGCACAACGTTTCGACACCTTTTCATTTCTCGCTCAAGCCGGGCAATACAGCAGAAAACATCATCGTTAATCGAGTTTCAGCTACCGGCGTATATCGGGCAGCCTCTTCTGTAGAAAGCTGGGCCGAAACAGCGTTCAAGAATGTCGTTTTCCGAGATGTTACAATTGAATACACAGGTGGTGGTACAAAGAAACAGGCACTCATGGACGTGAAATCACCTGGTGTCGATGCCCGTCCCCTGCCGGCCTGGGGTTTCTATGCTCGCAATGTAAAGAACCTTCAGTTCGACAACGTCCGGCTGCGTTATGAAAAAGAGGACCTGCGTCCTGTATTGACATGCAAAAATGTAGAATGGCTCACGCTTGAGGATTTCAAATTCCCACCCCCTACCCGGATATCCGGAGCGTTTGCTTTGGATGATGTCACGCATATACGGCTTCGCGGTATGAAATTTTCGACGATCGAGCCCCGCTGCATCGAATTGAAACTAATCACAGATGACGCCGCAGGTCGCTATACAGCAGGCAAATCGTATTCAGCTATCGTCACAGTTGAAAACGGCAAACAGAAAGGACTGGCAAAAATCGAGCTTGTTGCAGCCGGGCAAAAGAAAACCCGTTGGCTATGGCTGCAAGCCGGCCAGAAGAAAGAGGTTTTGTTCAAAGAGCTGAAAGCACCTAAAGCTGGAATTCATGAGGTGCGCTGTGGTAATATAACTCAACGCCTGCTTGTGGAACAGTAGCGTTGGAAATGGAGAATAAAATGGATTCTATACAGAAATTTAGAAAGCCAACGAATGCTATCACGAGGCGTGTTTTTTTTCGCAGTGCATTTGCGACGGCCGGGATGCTCACAACACCTTGGCTTGGATTTAACCCTGCGAAGGCACAGTTAGTCCGTGAGCCCGACCAGCGGAGACGAATAGAAGCAGCGATTCCAACCAAAGCCTTAGCCCTGCCTCAAAAGCATCGCAAGCTCCTGATTTTCGACCTCAATGTCGGATACGGTGGGCATGGATCCATTCCAACAGCCAATGCGGCATTCAAGCTCATGGGCGAAAAGACAGGAGCTTTTGAAACGGTAATTAGCAGAAATCCATCCGTCTTCAAGCCTGAAAATCTGAAGCAGTTTGACGCCGTCTTTTTGAACAATACTGTTGGCAATCTCTTTACCGACCCCGCCCTAAGACAAAGCCTGATAGAATTTGTTTATGGCGGCGGCGGACTTCTTGGCGTTCACGGGACAACGGTGGCATTCACCCGCTGGCCCGGCGCTCATGAGGACTGGCCGGAGTTTGGCATAATGTTAGGTGCACGTGGTGCGAATCACATGGACAGCAAAGAACATATCTTCATCAAGCTCGATGACCCTGATAATCCCGTCAATCAGCCTTTCGGCGGTAAGGGTTTCGAGTACAGAGATGAGTTCTTTCGTGTCCACGGGCCTTATTCGAGAAAAAGAGTCCGGGTACTTTTCAGCATCGATACTGATAAAACTAAATTTAAGGGACAGCCTCGCGGCAATGTATTCCGCAAAGACAATGATTACGCATTGGCATGGATACGGAACTATGGCCGGGGACGCGTTTTCTACTGCACTATCGCACATAATCCTTACGTTTTCTGGGACTCGAAGATGTTACAGTTCTATCTGGCAGCAGTGCAGTTCGCAATGGGCGACCTTCAGGCCCCGACCATTCCCAGCGGTAGATTAACACCGGCCATCCGCGCTCAGGAAAATCTGGGTTGGAGACTCGGCATAGAGGCCTACACCTTCCACAAATACACACTTTTTGAGGCCATCGAAAAAACCGCTCTACTTGGTCTGCCATACATGGGTGGCCTCAGCTTCCAGAAAGTCAGCAAGGAGATTCCTAAAAATTTCGACTATCAACTAACCGATGACGAATTAAAACAAATCCGTCTGAAACTGGATTCAGCCGGTATTCATATATTGACATATTACTTCCACGATATCCCCGGTGACGAAGCCGGATGCCGTAAGATCTTCGAGTTCGGACGAAAAATCGGAATTGAAACCTTCATGTCGGAGCCGCTTCCAGAAGCGATGGATACAATCGAAAAATTCTGCGACGAATATGATATTAACGTGGCCCTTCACAACCATGATCAGAAGGCCTCGCCGCAGTATTGGCACCCTGAAGGGATTATGAAGGCATGTCGGGGACGCAGCAAACGAATCGGGGCCTGCGGCGATATGGGCTACTGGATGCGGTCCGGCATTGACCCTGTCAAGGCCGTGAATACTCTAAAGGATCGTTTGATTACTGTGCAGATGCACGATTTGCACGAGCTAAGCCCTGAAGGTTACGATGTGCCATGGGGCTCCGGCGCAGGCAGAACCGAGAAGTTTATTGAGGAAATTCACCGCCTTGGCATAAAGCCCACCATGTTCGGTCTCGAATACTCATATAACTGGCTCGAATCGATGCCTGAAATAGCAAGGTGCATTGACTTCTTCAACAAAGTAAGCATGAAAATGGCAAAGTGAGGAATTATATGACACGAATGAAAAATGCCAAAGAAACCGACACTCTCCAGATTACACGACGTAAATTCCTGTCCAGCACGGCTGCACTTTCAGGAACCATTACAATGCCATGGATTATTCCCAGCTCAGTATGGAGTGCAAACGGAAATGCGACACCAAGCGAGCGGATAACAGTTGGTCTGATTGGAAAAGGCATAATGGGCAGCGGCCATTTACGCCGCCTGGTTGGCGACAGAGAAGTTCAGGTGCTGGCCGTATGCGATGTGGATCGTCTCAGACGCGAAGACGGCAAGCGGCTTGTCGATGAAACCTACGCTACTGACCGTGCCAGCGAAACCTATAACGGCTGCGCAGCTTATAATGACTATCGTGAACTGCTATCTCGAGATGATATTGATGCAGTAGTAATTGTAACACCTGACCATTGGCACACGCTGCTGGCAATTGACGCGGTTAAAGCTGGCAAAGACGTCTATTGCGAAAAGCCAATATCGATAACTGTACGGGAGGGACGCCAGTTAACCGAGGCGGTGCAAAGATATAGCCGGATTTTTCAGACAGGAACTCAGTATCGTTCTATTCCGACAATACAGCAGGTCTGCAATTTTGTTCGCTCAGGCGGACTCGGCAAGGTCAAACAGGTTTTCACTCTTTGGACCAAGCTGGGTGGTTTCTTCGGAGCGCCCCGCTTCAAGCCGTACCGGCATCTGATGGACATCGAGAATACCGGCAAGTCCTACGCGCCACTTGATATAATCCTCCCGGGCGAACCTGTCCCGGATGGATTGGACTGGGACCTCTGGGTCGGACCGGCACTTTGGCATCCCTATAATCCGGGCTATCACCTGAACCCATCCCCCGGCGTAGTGCCATGGGCATTCTGCGAAGATTTCGGCGTCGCTTCATCAACATGGCACCATTCTCACAGCGCTGATGTAATTCAATACGCTCTGGGTGTGGAGGAAAGCGGGCCGGTGGAATTCATTCATCCCAGCAGCGACCAGTTTCCAACACTCACTTATAGATACGCCAATGGGACACTTCTCCACCTCGTCGATAACTGGTCAATGGTTAAAGACCTCTATAAAGCGGTTCCCGAAACCGCCCGGTTAGCAGGAAACTTCGGAGGCATTTTCGTAGGAGAAAAAGGCTGGGTCACTTCAATGACAACAGGCGGCCCCATAGAGGGCGGCCCTGAGAATATCTTAAAAGAAATGAAATTAACTACTCGCCAAGTGAATCCCGGAGAAAACGACCATCACGCCAACTGGTTTGAGTGCATCCGAACTCGACGTAAGCCGAACTGTGATGCGGAACTTGGCCACCGTACGGCATCGCTGGGACATCTTACAATTATAGCACACAAGCTGCAGCGATCTTTGAAATGGGACCCGGTCAAGGAAGATTTTCCCGGCGATGACGTAGCGAACCGCCTGCTTTTCCGCGCAATGCGATCACCATGGCGTATTTGATACGCATACAGAACAAGCTGGTGCATTCGTTTCCTATTTGGGGGTCTCAGTATTTTTCCATTTTATCATGGCCGGACCAAACAGATAAGCCAGAACGAATGTTATACCAGTCCCAATAACTATCAACCAGCTCCAGGCAAGATTTAGTTTTCCCTGTTTTATCAAAATCAGAAGTACCAGACATACACCTGTGCTAAATAGCATCGCCAGGATGTTGGCGCGGTTAGCTTTTCGCTTCGTAAGCAGGCCAAGCAAAAAGGCGCCAAGCATCGGACCTCCGGTTATTGAGAGTATCTGGAAGGCAAACCAGAGGATATTCTCCACTGGAGCACAGGCCGCTGCGATACCCGCCAAAACCAAACCAAAACCTACTACTGCCGCTCGTGACACAAATAAATAGTGCTTTTCAGAGGCATGCCTTCGAATCAGAGGACGGTATATGTCAGTGACAAACGAGGAGGAAAGTGAGCTGAGCGGCGAATCGACGCTGGCCATAAATATCGCCCCAAGAACCAATCCTTTCAATCCATTCGGTAAAACGTTCCGAGCAAAATGCGGAAGAATTTCCTTGAGTTCCTGAGGTAATGACAGAGAAGAATTTTGCTGGTAAAAGACAAAAAGCAGCGTACCGACAAGGAGATATAACCAGTAAACAGGAAGGACAGTAAAAATAGTTGAAATAATGGTCTTCTGGCTGCTCTTTCGCGTCTCAACGGTCAGCAGTCTCTGGACCATTTCCTGGTCGGTTCCGAAAGAAACCAGACCGATGAAGAATCCGCTAATCAAAAATGCCCAGAATGTCGAGGCGTCTTTGAGATCGAACTTGAAATAAAATGTGCTGAGAAGCTCCTCTTTATTTGCGATCTGCATAGCTGCAGCCAGGCCCCCATCGATATGCTGAATAAGATAACCTGCAACCACGACTCCAGCAATAACAAAGAAAAGGGCTTGATAAGCACCCGCCCAGACGACCGCTTTAATGCCGCCAAAAGCGATAAAGGCAATGCTAACTAAAGTAAATAACGTAATCGTAGCAGTAAGAGGCCAACCCATTATGACACCCACAGCCATGCAGGTAGCATAAAGACGTACACCGGAAGCAATCAGGCGGGTAATAAAAAAGTAAATTGAGCCGGCATACTGAGTCGCAGAACCAAATCGGTGCCCAAGGAACTCATAGATACTTGTGCAATTGTGTTTGTAGAAGGCCGGGATGAATAGAAAAGCCACTACAACCCGGGCCAAAGCCAGCCCAACCAGAAACTGAAGCCACCGCCAGTTTTCAGTGTAGGCCGTATGCGGAATTCCTACTATTGTCAATGCACTGATCTCGGTAGCCAAAAACGACAGACATGCCACGACAGGTGGGACACTTCGGCCTCCAAGAAAAAAATCGTTAGTATCTCGCTCCTCGCGCCCGAAAACATATGAAATAACGAATAGCCCTAATGTTCCTACACCTACGATCCCCCAGTCGAGACCACTGATTGTACCTGCTTGAGCTATAATATAATTCACAGAGTCTCCTCAATTGCTTTTCTCAGAAACTGATCGCATTCGTCAAGTATTTTCAGAGCACCTGCCAAATTTGTCCGGCGAAAGTGCATAACAATTGCAGCTTTAACCTGTCCTTGTGCCCGAGCAAGTAATCTCCGCGCGCCCGGCCGACTGAGATTGGTCATCTCCATCACGATTCGAACTGATCTATCTCGCAATTTCTCATTAGTCGCCTTCAGATCAATCATAAGATTGCCATGGACCTTGCCTAATTTGATCATGGCTCCTGTGGTCAGAGTGTTGAGTACGAGTTTAGTCGCAGTTCCAGCTTTCATCCTTGTTGAACCTGTGACTACTTCCGGCCCGACAACCGGATTGATAATAATTTCAGCTGGGATATGCTCAACTGCCTCCGGCGCACATGTAATAAAAATAGTCGCCGCCCCAATTTGCCTCGCCTGCTTAAGAGCGCCATGTACAAAAGGCGTCATACCGCACGCGGCCAGGCCAATCACGATATCTTTTGACCGAACACGTTTCTTGTTAATCGCTGCAATCCCATCATCCGGGAAATCTTCAGCGCCTTCAACCGACCGGACTAGTGCACGCCGGCCGCCGGCAATAATGCCCTGTACAAGTGAAGGTGATACACCAAAAGTTGGCGGACACTCCGAGGCATCTAATACACCCAGCCGGCCACTCGTACCGGCTCCAACGTAAAATAACCTCCCACCCTTTCTAAAATGTTCTACAATCAAATCAATTGCTGCAGCAATTTGTTTGGATTGCCGCGCAACAGCAGCGGGAACAATCGCATCTTCAGAATTTATAAGATCAACAATCTGCTTTGTAGAGAGCTTATCTATATTTTCGCTCGCACGATTACGCTTTTCAGTAGTTGGCAGAAGTCTATGTTTTTTCGTCATGCTGGTATTATCTTCCCCATAACAACAGGTCTCTCGGCACCGGTGACTCCGGGCACGTTATTTGTTAATCCCGTTATTGTCGCCCATGCTAAAACAGCAAATGAAACCGCCTCCTTAGCATCGACACTAATACCAAAATCATCGGTAGTAAGCATTTTGGCATCGAAAAGTTCGCTGCGCAACATCTCCACCAATGTGTTATTACGAGAGCCACCCCCACATAATATAACCTCATCCGGCAATGCTGGAAGAAATTGATGATAAGCCCGAGCGATACTTTTGGCGGTAAAAGCTGTTACAGTCGCCACTAAATCGGAATCAGCTATACCTTTTTCTGCGGCTTGTTTAAATATATGATTGGCAAAAGAAATCCCGAACTCTTCCCGGCCGCTTGATTTTGGTGGATACCGTCGCAAAAAAGGATGCCTGAGCATTTCATCAAGAAGCCTTTTATTGACTGTACCCTGTGCCGCCATTTTTCCACCCGAATCAAAACGCCTCCGACCATTACTTATAAGTCGAATGACGCTATCGATTACCATATTTCCAGGCCCAGTATCAAAGGCGACAATATCATCCTGTTTACAACAGCGCGGAAGGAAAGTTACATTCGCAATACCGCCAATATTCTGAACAGCTCGAGATGACCTGTTATGACCAAATAGAATATAATCGGCATAAGGCACCAAAGGGGCACCCTCGCCCCCTGCTGCCATATCACGGGGCCTGAAATCCGCAACAGTAGTAATACCGGTGCGTTGAGCTATTACAGATGGTTCTCCTATTTGCAGGGTCGAACGTATTGTCGTTTTGCCGTAGCGCCTGCCTTGAGGATTATGATATATCGTCTGGCCATGTGAACCCACCAGATCAATCGATTGCAAAGGTATGCCGCTTTGAGAACAGAGCTTGATTATGGCATCGGCAAAGATTTCGCCCAGAACGAAATTATAATGACATATGTTATCCAGCGTAGCTGAATCTATATTACATAAACTGAGGATTTCTCTACGTAAAGCATTTGGGTATGAAAAAACCTCAAAAGCCAGCAAACTAACCTTTTGCCTTGTGATATCGACTACGGCAACATCAACACCATCAACAGATGTACCTGACATCAGACCTGCAACCCGCATTGTTTTCTTAGCTGCAATTTCTCGAATACCGCTGCTCACTATTATCTTACCTTTGAGTTAAAAATGGAGTTTTTTGAAAAGCTTAACATAGCCAAACGAATTATATATTAGCTTTGGTTTATCTGCAATGTACTTGATGGGTGAAAAGTATATTTACTTTGTTAACATAAAATGATAAAAATATCGTCCTTAAGTTTATGAGTGTCAAGGAGCTGTAATGTCGGATGCAATTAAAAGGGCCGAAGAATTTCTGAGTCGGGAACAAGCATTTCGTTTAGGTGAATTGCTTACGGAGTCTTCTCATCCCAAAACCAAAACGCTCTCACAAACAGCTAAAGACGATCTGCCCGCCGCGATAAGGTTGTTGCAGTCGGTTGATGATGATATACCTCCGGCCATGGAGAAGGTCCTCCAGCAGGATTCATTCCAGGAACTCATCGAATCGTTCATCAAAGCTATGAGGAACAATAAGCGGATTTTCTTCACAGGCTGCGGGGCCACGGGCCGCTTGAGCATACTTCTCGAAGCGGCATGGAGGCGGTTTTGGCAAAACTCAAAGCAAAATTTATCTGAAAATATTCCAGATTTGGAAGACCGGGTATTCAGTGTGATGGCCGGAGGGGATTTTGCTTTAATTAAATCGGTCGAAGGATACGAAGATTTTCCGGACTTCGGAAGATACCAGATGAAAGAGCACAATATTCAGCCCGGCGATGTTGTTGTGGCCATCACCGAAGGAGGAGAAACCCCTTTCGTAATCGGCACCGCCTGGGAAGGGCTCGATGCCGGAGCAAGAGTCTTTTTTGTCTATAACAATCCCACCGAAGTATTATCCCGTCATGTCAAACGCTCACGCGAAATAATTGAAGAATTGTCTATCACCAAACTCGATTTGACCACCGGCCCGATGGCAATTACCGGCTCGACAAGAATGCAGGCCACGACAGCAGAATTGTTCGTTGTCGGCAGTGCACTTGAGACAGCTTTAGTTCGATTCCTTAAAGATAAACTACCTAAAAAGAAGATACTGAAATTAGGACTCAATCAGCTCGAACCTGCTAATTACCTGCGATTACTGTCTGAACTCATGAAACAGCTTTCGAGCGCTCAAGCCGTTGATACACTGGCTCGTGTAACAAGATTCGAAGAGAGCATCTATCGCTTTGGAGGTCTTATAACCTATATGGCTGATTCATTTCTGCTGGACGTTTTGACAGATACGACCGAGCGCTCGCCTACGTTTATGTTACCGGCCTTTCGAAAGTATGGAGATACCCTCTCTCCAAACTCATGGGCGTTTGTAAAGGACCCGTTCCGAATCACCGAAAAGGCATGGCACGCCCTGCTGCAGCGTGAACCAAGAGGTCTGAATTGGCAGCGCAGTATTTACGAGCAATTGAAAACACCACCCGGCCTGCAAGCCCAGCCGCCAAAACTCGACAACTCTGAAATATACAAATTTATGATTGGCAATGAGTCGGATCCTTCACGTACGGATGCACCCGACTCAGCATTGGTTGTGATAACTACCGGAGATGAAACAGACACGCTAATGCACACTGCCTTGCAGAAATTCGGCCCACAGTACAACAAATCTGTCGCATTAGTTATAGGATCGACTGATAACACCCCTCTTTCTGACGAAACTTTCCAGTTTCCTTGCAACCTCACCAATTCACCTTTGCAGTTATGGCATCATCTTGCCGTTAAACTTATCCTGAATACACTTTCTACCGCAACGATGGTTCGCATGGATCGGGTCATTGGTAATGCAATGGTATGGCTCTCGCCAAGCAATAAAAAACTTATAGACCGCGGCTCACGCTTAATCTCTCAACAAATGAATTGCAGTTATGAGCAGGCATGTATAGCCCTTCACGAAGCGATAGAAGAGGTGGAATCCGGACAGAGACAGGGTAAAGAGGTGACCTCACCTGTTGCTTTAGCCATTAAGCGGCTACGAGATACAAAAGAATAATCATGAAAGAGCCATCGCCACTTCAGATTTTCAATCCGGGTATTTAAGATATTTTTCCCTGATTTTATTAAATGATTTCAGCTCCGCTTGCCATTTTTTCCGGAGACTATTTAGAGACGATTGATTTATGATTGCATCGCGAATCGTTGAGGTTCCACACAAACGATCGAAGTGCTTGACTTTCCATTGGAAGTCCTTCGGATACATTCGATAAATCTCATTAACAATTTGGACACCACTGTAATATGGTTCGAGCCGGTCACGTTCTGTTATGATAATCCGTACTCCATTACATATCTGACCCTGATATTTCGAACTTTCGGGTGTAAAGGACACCGGCTCAAAGTGCATGCCAGGCAGATTTAATTTATTAAGTCGCTCAGCCAAGCGTTCTGAATCTATCCAGGGCGCACCAAATTGTCTGAACGGCATTGTGGTTCCTCTGCCTTCGGAAATATTAGTACCCTCCAAAAGACACAATCCAGGATAGATTGCGGCGGTTTGAAGGTTGGGCATATTGGGTGATGTCTTAATGAAAGACAGTCCGGTCTGGTCGTACCACATACGGCGCCGCCAACCTTTCATAGGTATTATGACAAGGTCCGCTTTAACACCATTCTTCAACCAGCCCTGGTCATTAAACATTTTCGCTAATTCTCCCGCGGTCATGCCATGTCTGACCGGAATAGGAAATAAACCAACGAAACTGCTAAAAGCCGGCTCAAGCAAATTACCTTCAACACAAAAACCGTTGATGGGATTAGGACGATCCAGAACAACGAAACGCTTACCATTTTCCGCAGCCGCTTCCATCGCCAAAGACATCGTATAAATATATGTGTAAAATCGAGCGCCGATGTCCTGTATGTCAAAAATCAGAATGTCTATATCCCGCAACATTTCAGGCGTGGGCTTTAGGGTTTTTCCATACAGACTATAAACCTGTAAACGGGAAGCCGGATCGGTTTGATTATCAATCTTTATAGCATCCTGTTCTTTACCCCAGAGGCCATGTTCGGGACCAAAAAGAGCAGTTACCTTCACATCCGGCATACTTCTGAATACATCTACTATATATTTGCCGTCACTGTTATATGCAGTATGGTTTGTTATGATTCCAACGCGCTTGCCCTGAAACACTTGACTATACGAATCCACACAATCCAATCCGGTCATAACGGAACCCTGACAGCTTGAAAACGCCGTAAAAAGACTGAGAGCAC
>JACNGQ010000187.1 GCA_014384025.1 Planctomycetota bacterium
CCAGCGGGCCCCACTGATCGCGGTCAATATCATAACTGGTGCGGACAAGATCATACCTGATTTGATCATAGGATTCGGGAACGATAGTCTTATCCGACCAGGTCACCGGCGCACTGCAGAAGTACAGGTACCGGCCGTCGCCGGACCAGGCCGGGTATGTTTCGAGTCGATCTTTTCGGGAAAGATTCGGCGTGGTCTTTACGGTTTTTGAGTCAACCAGGTAATAGGCCATCAGAGAGTCAAAGTCCATCACATCCCGAACCTCGCTTGCGGCCGAATGAAAGATTTGCCTGACTTTGTTGACAGAGAATACGGCAATCTGTCCGCTTGGGTGCCAGGATGTATATCCAAACTTCGTTCCAATCTTGTGCACTTTGTTACCCTCGACCAGCAAAGCCGAGCTGCCGTAATCTGCGCTTCGGATGCCGATCAGCATTTTTTCCGCACGGTTTCCGCAAAAAGCATGGCAGTTCACGCAGCCACGCTTGAAATACCCATTATTCAACACTAATGACTCATCAAAACTGTTGAGGTTACGCTGATATATGCCCATATCCCTCCAGGTGCGATGGCCCGGCCGAATCTTTCTATATACGAGGAAAGGATCTATATCATCGTTGGCAACTTCGATAGTAAATGTTTTGAAGCGGGACCAACGTTTATTCTCCGCATTTGAAGATGATTTGACAGCCGTGGACTTGACAAAAATATCCAGACTGAGCTGCTGACCTCTGTTCAAATCAAGAAGCCTATGCCAAGCTCGATCAGGAATCACAATTTTGGGAGTCTTGCTGAATATCTCGATTGGTTTTCCCTTTTCCGAGTATATTTTGACAAAATAGCCTGACCCCTCCTGCTCTATCATAAAGGTCAGGGGAGCGATGTTAGGCGGGACAACAGTGCCGGCGTAATCCGGCCGGATTTTCGCCGGTCGGTCGATGGAAGTGTATTGTGTAATCGTGACTTTTCTGTCGCGGCCGACATTAAGCAGCGATACCGTCACAAGTGTGCATGCGATTATCGCGTAAAGGACCTTAGCTTTCCTGGTTTGGTGTAATTTTGCTTTCATACGTATATGCGATTAAGTCATTTATTCGAGCCTGATGGTGCATACATACAGTAGAAGAAATAGGTGTTTCGAAATCTTTTTGACAACTCTCTGGACGCAGCTTTTTTGTCTCCACCGAAACCGGTAAGAATCCGGCTGAACTCCTCGATTTGTTGACGCTTCTGGAGACTTGGCAGGTAACGGCTCAGGCCCAGAGGCTCTCCTGTTTGGTACATATAGATGAGGGCTGCTTCTTCATAATGTGTGGGCAGTTCAGGATAATCGAAATCCTCTAACCGCTCAAGATTCTGGACAAATTTGCCCAAATGCTTTCTTAACAGATATCGAGCCATCAGATATTCGAACGCCATGCGATTTTGACTGTTCCTCTCCAGGAGCCATAAAAGGGTCTTCTCCGTGAAGAGGGAGTATATGGGGCAGTCCTTGTCCAGGCACAAGGAGCGTAGATGCTGAACGTACTTGTCCCCGGAGAGCTCTGGGTCGGTTTTCAGATGGTCAAGATAGTTATTTGCCCACTCGGCATGAAAAAGAGTTTTACCAAGCGCGCCGAGATAAATCTTAGCCGAGCCCAAATTACCCTTTACCATATTTATCAAGGCCAATCGCTGCAAAATCATGGGACGACCGCCGAGCCCTTCGAGACATTCAGTCAGGGCATTTTCAGCCATGTTTACGACACCGAGGTATAGAAAGACATCGAAGATTTGCCAGTACATCCACTTATATTTCTCATCAGACAGAAACAGGTAATCTGGATGTTGGGGCCAGGAGAACATATCATAACCGAGTCGGCCAACATGATACAATGCCCTGTTGACTGCGTGAGCTATGAAGGGATTGTCAGGATTATGTTGAGCGGACGCGAGCAATTCCGGCCACATCTTGTGGTAGGCGTAGTAGTCAACCTTAAACCGGGTTCTAAGATTCTCATCGCGGCAAAAGAAGCCGGCGCCGCCGGCTATTGCAAGCAACAGCAATGAGTTGACGAAGAATCTCAATTTTGGCGAGCAGCTATACCAGGAAAATACCTCTGCCGGCGAGTTGGAAATTCTGTTTGGGTGCTTTTTGCCTGACTTTCTGCCGGTCGGCCTCTTTGCGAAATGCAATCTTGCCCCGAATCTTCGCCCAAGACCAAATACAAGAAGTGTCACAGGAGCAAGCAGATAAAGCAGATAGACTATCGCTACCAATCGCCTGCGAGCCTCATAGTCGAGAATCTTCCATGAGAAGGGCATTAGATTACTATAGGCATCGATACTACCAACGCCCAAGACAAGAAGGCCTACTACGTACGGAATAACAGCAGCAGATAGCAAATAGCATAGACTCGTCTTCCAGCGGGACCTGAAGGTCAATTCATGAATTGCGCAGACAACTGCAAAAAGAAGAAATGCTCCGCCGGCAAGGTAATACAGAATCAAAGACAGCAATAGAAAAGTGAGCAAACAGCTTGAAGTCACAGGTTGTGATGATGTCATCTTTGAGTACAGACATGCGACAAGTAACGTAAACAATAACGCCAGTGTTGTGGCAAAGTAATAGGTGTATCGGGTGTAAAGAACAAGCAGAAGAATCGGTAAGATAAAGCAAATCCAGCGAATTCGCGGTAAGTTGCCGGCCTTCAACAGATAGTATATGCATGCGCTGAGCAGCCAGGCTTGGACTGTTACAACGAGAGCTCCGATCCAGGAATAGTAGAAGAGTTGAGACAGGAAGGCTGAGAGATATTCGAGAGGTCCGCCCGGGTACGATAGAAACGGGACGAAAAAGGACCAGCCTTTGTAAAACACCG
>JACNGQ010000110.1 GCA_014384025.1 Planctomycetota bacterium
TAACCCTATCGGCAAAAAGACCTAAAGAACTTTATTGCATGGACAGAGTACTAGTTCAAGAGTATTCGAAAATTAGAATTGCGTATGGATATCACTTCGACGGGTATCCCAAGTACAGGTACATGGCCAAGGACAGAGCAACGAGTGATATGTTCTTTACTCTGAGTGCGCATACTGAGAGCCTGGACGAGCTTAAGCAGATGACTGTCGGGATCATAGCGTTCGACGACCATCAGCGGCTGTTCGAGATCCTTGAGGCAGTGGAACCGATATACGATGATCTGGTCTGGAATCTTTATTACGACAAGGCACAAGCAAAACTGAAGGGATTGAAGGAATATGCAGAGAAGGTGAACTTAGATGAGATGCTGGGGCCCATAGCACATTTTCTCAACAGCAGCTGGTCCACCGATATCCCCCTCATCGTCACGTTTTCAATCGTACCGGGGTATAAGATCAGGCTTGTGCCGCCTCCTATAGGTAACGTGATACGGGCAGGATTGCTGACCGAGCCAGAGGATTTCTTCAATTACTCGTGGTATGTCGGTGTGATCGTGCACGAGTTTGCTCACAGGGCGTTTGCCGAGCAGCCGTTGAAGATGCACCAGCAAATCGACCAGTGTTTGACAGAATCAAAATCCCCTCATCGGGGCATGGTGAACCTGATGTTTAACGAGGTGCTGGGCGGAGCTGTTGGGCACAAGGTGCGAGAGGATCTGTTGGGGGAGGCTCATGCGTTCACGTATAATCAGCCGGTCATAAAGGCTTTTGACGAGGCTATATATCCGCTCGTCGTATCGTATCTTGATGAAGGCAAGTCGATCGACCGTGCCTTTGTGAACGAGAGCCTCGCAATATATGAGAAGACATTTCCAAATGCCCTTAACGAGTATCTCAATTTATTCCAGGCTTACTACCTGCTGACAGATGTTGAGGGCGGCGAAGCACATAAGCTTCCCGGTGTGATACAGAAGAACATAGTCGGGCCGATGATGTATGAGGTCGGCAGCGGGATCACTGATGACAATATAGATGCACTGATGGCATATGACTTTACGAAGGTGATCGTGATTACCAAGGATCACGAGAAGACCATTAAATATCTGAAGGGCAAGATCAGCGCACTTGACAGGTTCGATAATCTTGACACCGGGGCAGACTGGGTCCTGTCATGTCATGATTCGGACCGGAATCCCTATGTGATAGTCAACATACAGTCACTGGAGGCGTTCGAAGGAGTGACAAAAAAACTACAGGCAATGGAGGTGATCGACCCGGCGAAGCCGATAGTTGTTATGGGACAGTGACAGTGTACGGGAGAGTCGGCCTAATTGACCAGTCCCACCAGCCAATCAGGGCGTAATGAGCCGCAAGCAGATGCCCGTAAAATGTTCCCACTTTACGAGTTGGGGCTAACAAGAAGCCTATAACCATAAGGCCCTTAATCTACCATTTTGAAAACATTTCTATTTCATAAATGCTGCATTAGCAAAGCATTACAGAAAGCATAAAAATGGCAACCTTTTCAATGAACATCCGTCTGAAATACCTTCCCAGGAAGACTTAAAAACATATTGGATATTGCAATAAAGAAGCTATCTTATATAATCTGTTAAATTACAGCTCTAAGCCTTTTCACTTGTACGGCAATAGACAGGATGAGAAATGATAGTTGAACGACAAAATAAAAATGGTTCCGTTGACAATAGTCAGGCCGGCGAGGCAGTCGGCAAGTTTTTTGCACAAAACGACTATACCGGCAAGCGGATTCTGGTGATAATTCCCGACAATACCCGTTCGGGACCTATAGGCGATGTATTTAAGCTAATGTACGATTGTCTGGAGCAAAAGGCAAAAGCGGTAGATTGTCTGGTAGCTCTCGGAACACATCAGCCCCTGAGCGAAGAGCAAATCTGCACGAGACTTTGTATGACAGCGGAGCAGCGCAGCAGTAAATACGCAACGGTAAAGTTTTTCAACCACGAATGGGAAAAAACCGAGACTTTCACTTCCATCGGGCGGATTTCCGCAGACGAAATCGAGAAAATAAGCGGCGGTTTGTTTGCCGAAGAAGTTGACATAGCCATTAACAAAAAGATTTTAGAATACGATGAGTTTTTTATCTTAGGCCCCGTATTTCCTCATGAGGTTGTCGGCTTTTCCGGCGGGCATAAATATATTTTCCCCGGAATCGCAGGGGACGATATTATTCATTTTTTCCACTGGCTGGGCGGCGTGATAACAAATCCCGTTATCAACGGCAACAAATGGACACCGACACGACAGGTTGTTGAAAAAGCCGCTTCTTTTCTAACAACGCCGCACAAGCTGTTCGCTATCGTAGCTCTCGAAGAGGAACTCAAAGGCATCTTTATCGGTGAGACGGCCGAGGCGTGGGAAAAGGCCGCGGACCTGTCCGAGCAGGTGCATATCACATACAAAGACAAATCATACAACACGATTCTCGGGCTCGCTCCTGAAATGTATGACGATATCTGGACGGCGGGCAAGGTAATGTACAAACTCGAACCGATTTTAGCCGACGGGGCAAAGCTGATTATCTACGCCCCGCACATTACGGAAATATCATACACCCACGGCAAATGGCTCGATAAAATCGGCTATCATACGCGCGACTATTTTCTCAAACGCATGGAGCAGTTCAAAGGCGTCCCCAGAGGAATTATCGCCCACTCCAGCCATGTCAAAGGTATCGGCACTTACATCGACGGCGTCGAAAAACCGCGGGTCAACGTGATACTTGCAACCAGCATCGACAAAAAGCGGTGCGAAAAGGTAAATCTCGGTTATATGAATCCTGATGAAGTAAATATAGCCGACTACGAAAATAAAGAAGACCAAGGAATTCTTGTGGTGCAGCATGCCGGCGAGGTGCTTCACCGATTGGCCAGTGGATTTATTCCGACTATTTGAAGAGAACAGGAGAATCGGGAAACCAGGAAAAAAGAATTGCAGGGTAATCTAAATGCACTATAATCTGAATTGTGCCTACATATAATGCAACCGGCAGTACCACGGATGTACCTGACGAGGTGACTCGAAATGTCCGAAGTATATGAGATACGCGACCCAATATATGGATTTATAACCTTCGATGAATGGGAAAAGGATATTATAGCTCATCCTGTATTCCAAAGACTCAGAAGGATCAGACAGCTTGCACTCACAGAAATGGTGTATCCTGGTGCTACTCATACCCGATTAGAACATTCTCTTGGGGTTATGCATCTTGCGACCAAGATGTATGATGCAATTATAAGAGATGATGAAAACAAGAGATTATTGAAGGAGAAGTTACAATATAAGGAAGCCGGTTCTGAGAGAGATAGACATTTAGTTCGACTATCCGCTTTGCTTCACGATGTTGGTCAGCCCTGCTTTTCCCATGCTTCTGAGGATTTATTTGAAAATAATCCACTAACAGGTAAAGCCTATAAACACGAAGACTACACAGTTGAACTAATCAAAGGACCTCTCAGGGAAGTAATTGAAAATCACAATCTAAATAAAAATAATTTCAAAATAACCTCCGACGAAATTTCCGCCTTGATCCAAGGTAATCCGAGCATATTAGGTAAAAAAATATTCTGGAAAGTCATAATATCCAGTCAACTTGATGCTGACAGAGCAGACTATCTATTTAGAGATTCTCTTCATACAGGAGTTAAATATGGCTTATATGATCTTGACAGATTGCTTGTGACCATAACTTTAGGAAAAGATCCGGAGACAGACGACATAGTTCTTGGAGTAAAAGAAGGAGGCTGGCATGTAGCAGAGTCTTTAATAACAGCTCGCTACCAAACCTTCTCTCAAGTTTATTTCCATAAAACTCGGCGGGCATACGATATCATGCTTCAGCAGTTTTTGGTGGAAATTATCAAGAAATTACCTCCACCAACTAAGCTGGATGAATTTCTTGAACTGGATGACTATGCTGTTTGGCACATGATGAGAGAAAGCAATAGTTCTTATTGGGCAAAATCAATCCTCAAAAGAAGTCATTTGAGAAAGATTCACGAAACTAAGGATGTACCTGTGCAGAAGGACATAGAGAATAACAATGAGACAGAGAAAGCTACAAAGATTATAAAATTACTTGACTCAAAGAATATATGGTACAGGGAAGACTGCGCAAAAGGAGTATGGTATAAACTGAATAACGAAGAATCAGACAAAGAAATATGGATAATATCGAAAGAAAGAACATCCTCTCCCCTTTCACAATATTCTCGAATAGTTAAAAGCTTGAGTGATTCACGACAAACCCGGATATATGTGAAACCTCAAGACGAAAAAGAAGCTAAAAGTATAATATAATAACAAGGAGACCGAATCATGCCGGAAAATATATTTCACAATCCAACATTGATTAGCTACATCGTAAAAAGTATAAAAGAAACATACCCTGAGAAACAGATCAGCAAAACATTTATTCAAAAACTGTTTTATCTACTCTCAAGAAAAGATGTAGTCGATTTTGATTATTCTCTCTATCATTATGGTCCATATTCGTCACAAGTCTCCAGCGAATTGAACTTCGCTGAAGAAATCGATTTTATAGTCATAGATTGGATACCTGAGAAGGGATATTTTATATCCCCTGGACCTATGTATTCTTCAAAACTGCTACTACAAAATACTGAAAAGACAGAAAGGGATGCAATTAATGAGGTCGCCCAAAAATACGGTGCCTACAACGCTATAGAGCTTTCTATAATCACGACAGCCCTATTTCTCAAGGAGAACTTCGGAGTAAATGACAAGAGTAACCTTGTGGAAGTCGTTTCATCATTAAAACCACAATATAATAAAGAGAGAATATCCAACCTTTTAGCGAACACATTACAAAGTTGGGAAATAAAGACTATGGCTAACTTACTTTCCAGCGCTCATGAAGATTTGGCGGTCCAATATGGTAATGTATTCAACCCTGATTACACAAAAGTTCACAAATAAAGTAAGTAATAACAAATGAAAATATAAGCAAAACCCGCCCTACAAGATTATGTTAGGCGATAATATACCGACAGTTAAAAGTCAATAATTTTTTTAGTGAGGAGTAATAAGAAATGGCAAAAGCGGACATCGGCCTTATCGGCCTGGCGGTAATGGGTGAGAACTTAATCCTGAATATGGAAAGCAAGGGCTTTACAGTGGCCTGCTTCAATCGTACGGTATCTAAAGTGGATGACTTTATTAACGACCGAGCGAAGGGCAAGAATATCATCGGCTGTCATTCTATCGAAGAGCTTGCCGAGAACTTAAAAACCCCCCGCAAGATTATGTTAATGGTAAAAGCCGGAGCAGCAGTCGATTCATTTATTGACAAGGTGCTGCCGCATCTTGAAGACGGCGACATTATCATCGACGGCGGAAATTCGCACTTTCCCGATACTATCCGACGAACCGAGTACGTTGAGAGCAAGGGTAAACTCTACATCGGCACCGGCGTCTCAGGCGGTGAAGAAGGCGCACTGTTAGGCCCGTCAATTATGCCGGGCGGCTCACCACCGGCGTGGGAACACATCAAGCCCATATTCCAGGCCGTCTGCGCACAGACCGAAGACGGCGAGCCATGCTGCGAATGGGTCGGAGAGAACGGGGCCGGACATTTCGTAAAAATGGTACACAACGGTATAGAATACGGCGATATGCAAATGATATGCGAGACCTACCAGATGATGAAAGAAGGCCTCGGATTGACCAATCAGGAAATGCACGAGTCTTTTACCGAATGGAACGAGGGTGAATTAGACTCATATCTTATCGAAATCACGCGTGACATTCTTGGCTATAAGGACGAGGACGGCAATGAGGTTATCGACCTCATCCTGGACACAGCCGGCCAGAAGGGGACAGGCAAATGGACCGCCATCGAAGCGTTGAATCTCGGCCAGCCCCTCACACTAATCGGTGAGGCTGTATTTGCCCGGTGTTTGTCGGCGTTGAAAGAAGAGCGTGTCGCGGCCTCCAAAGTTCTCTCA
Organism: Planctomycetota bacterium; assembly: GCA_014384025.1. Lineage (GTDB taxonomy): Bacteria > Planctomycetota > Phycisphaerae > Sedimentisphaerales > Anaerobacaceae > NIOZ-UU13. The sequence continues at coordinate 6,009 of JACNGQ010000110.1, forward strand.
GGTCCGAAGCAGCAATTCAGCGGCGATAAAAAGGCCTTTGTCAGCGACTTGCGTCAGGCCCTCTACGCGTCGAAAATCGTCAGTTATGCCCAGGGCTACCAGCTTATGCGCGCGGCCGCTGCAGAACACAACTGGAACTTAAACTACGGCGGCATCGCCCTGATGTGGCGAGGCGGCTGCATAATCCGCTCGGTCTTCTTGGGTAAAATCAAGGAGGCCTTCGATAAGAAGCCCAATTTGACCAACCTGCTTCTGGACCCGTTCTTTAAGGATGCCGTCGAAAAAGCACAGCCAGCCTGGCGAAACGTGGTTACTACAGCGGTGCAGATGGGTATTCCGATACCGACTACGAGTTCGGCCCTTGCCTTTTACGATGGATACCGCCACGAGCGACTGCCGGCCAATCTTTTGCAGGCCCAGCGTGATTATTTCGGCGCTCATACCTACGAACGTGTAGATAAACCGCGAGGCGAGTTTTTCCACACGAACTGGACGGGACGAGGAGGAGATACCGCAGCTTCGACATATACGGTATAATGGTGGAGATTATCTCTGGTTCAAAACAGTTCACGGAAGTCATCCGTGGATTTGTTGCTATTACAGGTTTATTTTAGCCAAATGGAAATCGATCGCGGCAAGACAATAACTCAGTGAAAGACGGCTTTTATCTTCGTTGGTTTAGCTCCGGCTTAGGTCTAAGTAACAGAGTTTTTTGTTGAGACGGCTGTTTTTTTGAAGCTACTGAAATCTTCTGTTTTAAATGTTCCCTCCGCCAACTCCATCGTGACGATTTGTGACGGCGGCAAAGCCAGGAAATGGTCGCCATTGGTTGCCTTGAAATCCCAGAAATAATAACAACTCAGGCCATCACCTTCAACATTCCCTTTACTATAAAGCAATGGGGCACATTGCATGAGAAGGTTCTGAGGATTTTTCCTGCCAGAAAAGGTCATTTTGATTCTTCTCTTCTGCTCAATTCCATGTGTAAAAATATCGTGGTCACTATGCACAGAAATTACCCTTCAAAAAGGCCGCCGAAGGCCCGGAAAATCCATTTTTCCGCGCCCTCGGCATGCTCCGCACCTATGTTTCCAAATATAATTTATTTATAGAATATCATTAGCATTCAAACATCACCCTTATATAAATCTACTTTCACTGGATAAAGGCGTTTCTCGACGATTAAATGTTGATTAAAAAAATGAAAGATTTTAATTTTTTTTTTAGGGGGTACGGTTAAACCTTGATACCAAGCCCACTTTCGGGGAGAGAATAAAATCCGCCGCCTATACTCAATATTGACCTTGTTGAGCGATTAGGGTATTATTTTAGATTAAGCCAAATTGGCCGGAATTATGAAGATAATCGGTTAATACGAAGGGAATATACTATGTATAAAATCTTTATGCTAATCGCGATACCGGGATTACTAATCGGATGGGTAGCATACTGGTTATGGAACCGGAAGCTACTTGAGGAAGAGAAAAAACAGCCCCAAAAAAAAGAATCTCAGCGTCTTACAAAGACCAAGAGCGAAATCTCCGATTGGGCAAAGCAAATGGCAAATTTTAAAAAAACTGAGATTAAGAGACCACCAGAGCAATATGAACAAAACAAACAAGAGTAGTTAATCTTCAGGAACCATTAAAAGATACGAGGATAACAAATGGCCAAGCAATTTCTAACAGAAGATTTCCTTTTGCAAACCGAAACCGCCAGGAATCTCTATAACGAACACGCAAAGAAGATGCCTATCTATGACTATCACAGTCACCTGCCGGCCTACCAAATTGCCTCCGACCATCGTTTTGAAAACCTCACACAGGCCTGGCTCTACGGCGACCATTACAAATGGCGGGCGATGAGGACCAATGGAATCGGGGAAAAATATATCACGGGCAATGCGGATGATTATGAAAAGTTTGAAAAATGGGCCCAAACCCTCCCGTACTGTATTCGGAATCCGCTTTATCACTGGACAGCTCTGGAGCTGAAAAACATCTTCGGCATAAAAGACAGGCAATTGGGCCCGGAGACCGCCAGGGAAATTTACGAGACGTGCAGCGAGATGTTAAGAACACCAGAATTCAGTGTGCGCAACATAATGCGTAAAGCCAATGTCAGGTTAGTTTGCACAACCGAAGGGCCTCTCGATTCATTGGAGCATCATAAGAAAATCAGATGTGACCATTTTGAAATCAAAGTCCACACCGCCTTTCGGCCGGACCAGGCAATGGCCGTAGAGGACATTACAGCCCTGAACGTATTTATCGACAAGCTCGAAGAAGCCTGTAATATGGAAATAACCGACTTCCACCAATATATTGAAGCAATCTGGAAACGCCACGCTTATTTCCATGAAAACGGATGTCGGCTTTCGGACCACGGCTTAGATACCGCTTATGCCGAGGATTACACTGAAAAAGAAATCAAAAATATCTTTTCAAGGATACGGTCGGGCAAGGATTTAGATTTATCGCAGTGTCTAAAATTCAAATCAGCGATGATGGTTGAATTAGCCCTGATGGACTACGAGTCCGGGTGGGTACAGCAGCTTCACTTAGGGGCGCTTAGAAACAACAGCACGCGAATGTTTAACACCTTAGGCCGAGACATAGGATGTGATTCTATTGGTGATTTGGATATTGCCCGGCCGCTTTCAAAATTCCTCGACCGGCTGGACAAGGGCAACAAACTGCCCAAAACGATTCTCTACAACCTTAATCCTAAAGATAACGCCTTGTGTGCGACTATGGTCGGCAATTTTCAGGACGGCTCGGTACCGGGAAAAATGCAATACGGCTCAGCGTGGTGGTTCCTTGACCAAAAGGATGGAATGACCGAGCAAATGAACGTGCTCTCGAATATGGGGCTGCTGAGCCGATTCGTCGGTATGCTGACAGATTCGCGAAGTTTCCTGTCCTTTCCAAGACACGAATATTTCCGTAGAATTTTATGCAATATGCTCGGCAACGACGTCGAAACGGGCCTGCTGCCGGATGATTCGGACCTGCTTGGAAAAATAGTCGAGGATATATGCTTCAATAACGCTAAAAACTATTTTCCAATGGAACCGGATTAAACTGTTAATAATTGGCTCTTGACTATTGTTAATCTTTAGTTTTTAATGTTCGAACCATATGCAGTATGAAATGGGTCGGTGCCCGAGAGGCTAAAGGGGACGGGCTGTAAACCCGTTAGCGTAAGCTTACGCAGGTTCGAATCCTGCCCGGCCCACTGGCCTGCAATTCGCATAGAGTTGCAGGCCTATGTTTTTTTGTTGCAACCTCTTGTTTTCATCGGATGTTATATCAATGTCACTTTCGCTTTCGTTCAACTCAGTGCAAGGTGAATCTGCTCCAGTATGCACCGGATCATGCACCTCTTTTTCAGCCGCATTCAGGATGGTCATTTTCGCCGCTTCTTTCATGTCAGCTTCGGTGATTTGTGCATAATGCATCATTGCAACTTCTGGACTGTTCCCAATCCACTCACATACTGCCTTAATGTTTCCGCTGGTCAACTTGAACAGTTCTGTTTCACGACTGCTGCGAAGGTTCTGAAATGTTTTAGGCCATATCTCAAGACCTGCCCGCTTGATGATTTTATTCATCTGTGTCCGAAGATTGACAGCTTTATCCCTGTAACGTGTTATACAATAAACATCTCCGGTTTTAGCTTCGTCGAATACATCCTGAAACAGTGGTTTCAGTTCCGGGAACATCGGTACAATACGAATGCCGCCGTTGGCGTGATGTTCGGTTTTGCTGGCATGTACGGTAAATCTGTCATCTGCAAAGTCAATATCGTCCCATTGCAAGCGTAGGACTTCACTGGGGCATCGCAGGCCCCCGTAGCGGGCCAAACCGAAGATCAGCCGCCACTGTGCATCTGGACACGCCTCAAGGACTTTCTGGGCCATCTCAGGCGTTATAAAAAAGAAGCGGGTCTCATTGGGCCGGATAGTAACGGGTTGCCCCTTAAAAGGATTCTCAGTAATCAACCGCTTATCTATTGCCGCATTGAAAAACTGTCGGCTTATAGAGATGTGCTTCCGGGCGGTGTTTTCTGACAGTCCCACTGTACCTATAAGGTATCCTTTGAACATTTTGGCATCATAGACGTTAATTTCATCCAGCTTTTTCGTCTTGAAGAAAGCCGACAATCGACGCGCAACATTTTCCAGTTTGCGTATAGTATCTGCTTTTGTTGTCTTGTCATTTTCACGCATCGAAATATAATTCTCTGTCCATTGTTTGGCAGTATAGCGTTCTTTACCAATGCGGGGATCGGCAAGTTCCAGCTTTTCCAGTCTATCCCGCAGTGAATCAGGAATGCCAGAAAGCCATTCTTGAGTTTTGGGTGAAATAACCGCCCCTGTCTTTTTGCTGGCAATCAAGTTTTCGATATTCGTCCGGGCAGTGTCGGCTTCTTTTCTCGACACACGTCCTAAAGCAATTTTAGGACGATTGTAATTCTCACCCGGTGAAAGCTGAACATAAAATCGAATGCCTGATGCAGTCTTCTGTTTTCCAATACATGCCATTATTTTCGCCTCTTTTTCTGCCAGCATTCCAGTAAATAAGTTGATATTGAAAGCCCTTTTGCTTTTGCATCTTGCTCAAGCTCTTTCCGCTCAGAAGGCTTTAGTCTCAGCGTTGCAATCTTAGTCCTTCTGTCTTTGGTTTTTAATGCCGGTCTGCCCATTTTTGCCTTTTTCTTTTTCATAAATATATAAATACTTTATGTACTCGGTAAAGTCAAGCATATAATGCAACTTTTTTAATTATTTTTTTTCTTCACAATAGTGCCATGCTCATGCAGCGTTAAAGACTCAGCAGAAAACTCAAAGCCCAACTTCATACCCTGCCCCCGCCCATTCCGGGCTTTTAAAATGTGCAAAGTGCGGTTGTGGCTCTCCTCGCTTGTGCCGACTGACATTTTAATGGCGCTGTCTTTGTGGTCATGTGCTTCAAGCCAGAGAACGCTTTGCGCAAAACGGGCATAAGCCGCTGATCCCGCAAGCTGGTTCATATCTGGAAAGCTGGTTGATTTTGTGGGGTGAGTTACTAGCACAATCGAGCAGCCATATTCTGTAGCTGTACGCTTAATGGCCTGCAAAAATGCATTGTCAGAAATCCAAGGCTTATCTGTTGACACGCAAGCCGTCACTGGATCGGCTATTATCACCCGGCAGCCGTCTTTGGCTCTTTTGCATATCCAGTCCGCTAACTGCTCAAGCGTTAGTTGTGTGTCCGGTGCTGCATACATGGTCTGTCCGACTTTCTCGATTAAGCTCTTATGCTCAGCAAAGGCTTGTCGGACTTCCTCCGCTTCAGCTTTCACCCAGTCAGGATTAGTAAGATCAGATAGCCCCGACAATTGGGCCAACGCTCGCAATAGATGAAAACTCCTGTCTTCCTCAAGCTCAAATATTGCCGTCTTTATCTCGTTTGTAATTAGATAGATCGCAAGTTGAAGTACCGCGAAACTCTTACTTGCTCCCGGACTCCCGCAGAATAATGTCAGTGTCCCTACGATCAATGCCATGCTAAGTTTCGATAGCATCGGCCAAGGCATTTTTACGGCGTCCCTCTTGCCGTCGATGGTATCTTCTAATATTTGCCCGAGTTCATCCGCCGCCGCTTGTGTTCTGGGGGGTTCATTGTAAACTTTTGACTGTGCCGCTGGCTTCGTATCTGCAAAATCCTCGTCTATCGGCTGGCCCTTGCTTTTCAAGGCTGAGTCGAAAGCCTTCTTTAATTCTGAAGAATCTAATGGAGGTTTGTTCCTGCTATTCCATCCATCCAGTACATCCCAAACGATATGAGCAGGTACGTTTTTATTGTAAAGTAATTGCTTTGCGTGTCTGTGCGCGGCATTGTTCCGCCCCTTATTTTCAGCAAGGCTTGGCCATTGCTTTGCATACCCCTCTGCACGACACCGTATTAGCTCTGTGTCGGCATTTTTATAGCCGTTGGATGGTTGTGGCGTTGTAGGGTGTGTGGCCTTCTGTGGCAACTCTGGCAGGCTTTTGAGTTGGCCTTCAATTGTTTCGAGTTCAAATGTTTTCATAGACAATAAAACTCTCCACAAATGGCTTGAATTTTAGGTTCAAAAAACCCGGCAATCTCATAATTCGCTCGGCGTTCTTTATCGATGAATCAGCTTTAAGAGTATGGTTTAACTTCTCTTGTATTTGCCGCCATCGGTTCATATCCGTGATCGGTTCAGAAAGCCTCCAGTACGTGTGTATTCCGTGTCCCGAGTTAATGACAAGATTAGGCTCAGGTAATCCGGCTTCTATAATCTCACAGGTTACAAACTCCGCTGGCCCGCAACCGTCCAGGGGCTCGATATGGTCGAAATCGCAAAATAGGCAACGTGCCAGTAAAACATTATCATCACCGCTTAATCCCTTGCTTTTTCTTGGGTTTGGCCCGACATAGACACAATAGCCCTGCTGATTAAGCTTTTTTAATTCTGTTTCCATCTGGGGCATATCTTTAGCAAAAGTCCATTTCTTTTTTCTGACATCATCGCGTTTATTGATTAGTCTCAACTCGACAACATCCGCAGGTTCGTAAACAGTCTTGCAATATTTTTCGAGATCAGTCATAACAACCCGCCTCCCGCATAACTTTTTCAGCCTCGGCCTCGGTCGGCAAGTCATCATCCCCGTATGATGGAAGCCCCGGCGAAGCCGGAGAAAAAGCCGAAGGCGTTTCCTTCTGTTTACTTACTTTATTATGTTGACTGCCCTGACCGGTTAAGTAAGTAACCGACTGTCGGTTAAGTAGAATGTTCAAATCGGTTAAGTAGGATTCGGCGTTTCCGGGATAGATAACCCTGTACTTGCTGCGTGGTTTTTTAGTTTCGATCAAACCTTTTGCGGCTAATGCCCGCAAGTTATTATTGATCGTGCTCGGGGCTTTGCCTAATAATTCGGCAATCGCAGCATTACTCAACTTCAAACCTTTTTGAGAGAACGTCAAAACAAGGCAAAGCAAATCTTGCTGTAATCTCGAAATCGGCAAACGCAAGACACAAGGGAAAGTTTTAAAGTATTGGACCTTGCTCATACTCCCCCCTTTGCCTTTTCAATGAATGCATCAAGATCGGCAATGTCAAAACGAACAGATCGGTCGATCCGCACCGATGGGATTCTGCCGTCTTTTGATAGTTCCCAGAGCTTCCGTTCGCAAATTCCCAGATACGCTGCCGCTTCCCCGCACTTAACCAAACGGTTATATGGTGAATTGGTCATTTATTCAGTCCTCCCGTATTTGAGGTCAATGTAATAACTCAAGCAGTCTGCAAAGACGCTCCATGCGTCCTGCTGCTGATCCCGTTCTGCTGTACCTTGCAGGCAAAGAAGAATTGAACCTATTTTCGTTTTAAGACTTGCCAAACGGTAGGAGCCTTGGTAGAATTGTTTGCGTTGGTCGTGTTTCGGGGCCGTTGCCCTTGCAGAGGTGGCGGCCTTATCTTTTTTTGTCAACATTTTTCGGCCTCCAATCGGGCGAGGAACTCTTTTTGATCCGGGCAGGACATATTTAGCCATTCTGTTAGCGTGCTCAGTCTGAATCGTACTGAACCCCCCACCATCAAATTTTTGCAAATCTTTTGCGAACTCCGTAGTCGATGCACCTGCCTTGCACTAATACCCAGAAACTTTGCTGTCTCACGTACACTCAACAACCGGTCTGTAATCGTTTCATTTGTCATAATTTTTTGCTCCTTTTTTTGATGTTGCCAGACCTTGCGATGAGGCAGCCCTGCTCGAATCCAAGCTTCGATTTCTGCCCTGACATACAATCTTTTCCGGCACAAACCAACCGAAAGCAATCCAAATTTCCCGCTTGCATTAAGCCTGTAAAACTCTGCTCGTGAAATGTTGAGAAGCTGGCAGACCTGTAAAATTGTTAGGAGGGCCGGGGCTATCAGTTCGGGGGATTGATTATTGCTCATTGCTTGCCCCCTTTAGTAAAGTTTGCTTACACACCTTTTTATTCAATTCACTCACAAGGAGCTTTTCGTTAAAAAAGATTTGTGTTCCAGCAACCAGACATGATAACTTTCCTCTTTTTGCTTCCGACTCTAACCAATCAGGTGGTAGCTTGTATTTCCGTGCCGCATATTTCAAAGGCATTAAACTTTTATCCATATAACAACCTCTAATCATTTATCGAAAAACTATAATTAGAAGGAGTCGCTCGAAAAATCGCTCAGATGGGAAATTTGGTGAAGAAATATGCCCTTCTTAAGGGCAAGAAAGCAGAAATATTTT
>JACNGQ010000019.1 GCA_014384025.1 Planctomycetota bacterium
GAGAATCATCGGCGACTACGAAGGAATTATGACCCGCTCGAAGAACTATCTTTACACACAGGCTGAGCTGTTAAAATCTACTCCTATTGTCGGTGAAGTAGCTGACAATGCTCAGGTAAGGAGGTTTAGGACATTCAACGAAGTGGACAATTGGGCCGCTTATATAAAAAAGAACCTGGCTATTGAGGTCGGCAAAAAAGATGACATAATTTCTGTGGCGTTCGATTCGCCATACCCACAAGAGGCTGCCGGGGTTGTTAACACTGTCGTGGATTCTTACGTTAAGTATCATTCGGTTCGCAAACAAACCATGGTCAACGAAGTGCTCAAAATACTTCAAAAGGAAAAAGTCAAACGCGACAAGGAGCTGTCAGATAGATACGAAGAAATGATACAATTTACCCGTGAAAACGGAGTGGTTTCATTTGATAACAAAGGTGGGAACGTGATTTTTCAAAAGCTTCTAACGTTGTCCGGGGCGTTAACTGAATCACAACTGATGACGATCAACGCTCAGGCCGATTACGAGGCGGTTAAGGCTATAGCCGATGATCCAGAAAAAGTCAAACAGTTTGCCTCAGCTATGCCCACTACAGGTATCCGGGTATTAGTCAACGATACGGAGACCCAGCTGGAATCCGAGCTAAGAGATGCTGAAGTGGAATTAAAGAGCACAAAGTATCATGTTACAGAAGACCACCCGGCTATTAAGGCACTCCATACGAAAATCGAGCACATCAAAAACGAACTCCAAGAGGAGCGGAAAAAGTTCGCCGATGCCTATATTGAAGTAATGGCCCAAAGATGGCAGACGGCTAAGCAAAAAGAACAAACTCTGCTGGCTTCTTTCAATTCTCAGCACCAGGAGGCCCAGGATTTAGGCGTTAAGGCCTCTGAGTATGCGATGCTTCATTCGGAATTGGGGCGGGCAGAAAGGATTTGTGAGATTCTCGATGACCGCATTAAGGAGCTAAATGTTACCGAGGATACCGGTGCACTCAATATCAGTATTTTGGAAGTCGCCCACGCTGCAACAGGGCCTTCGAAGCCGCAAAAAGCCAGGATTTTGGCAATGGCATTGGTTCTTGGTCTTATGTTTGGCGGTGGTTTGGCTTTGGTTCGTGACTGGATGGACATTCGGCTGCGGTCGGCGGATGAGGTAACGGCTCTACTTGGTATCCCGGTTCTTGGCATAGTACCGACAATAACAGAAGTACGAACGATTGTGGGCCGCGGCCAGAAGTTCTGGCTCGATTTCAAACCTGCCGTCCTTGATGTCTATCGAAGAATACAATTGGCCGTTTCTCCCGGCGCAGCCAGGAGCAAAATAAAGAGAAGCGCTGTTACTTCGCCGGCCGTCGGTGGTGGCAAAGCAGTGTCAGACAAGCAAAACGTTGTAGCCTATGGTCAGAAGGTTTATCTGGAGCCCAAGAGCGTCATTGCTGAGGCGTATCGAACAATACGTACGGCTGTGTTTTTTGGTGTGCCCAAGGGTGGAGCAAAAACTATCCTTATTACCTCGCCTGACGCTGGTGACGGCAAAAGCACTCTTGTAAGCAATTTAGGCATCGCAATGGCACAGGCGGGACAAAAAACGCTTATTATTGACGCTGACCTTAGGAAACCGATGCAGCATAATATTTTCGAGTTTGAAAACGGCAGGGGTCTATCCAGTGTGCTTGTAGGCACTGTTACTTTGGAGAAAGCTATCCAGGCCGGCCCTGTTAAGGAGCTTGACATTTTGAGCTGCGGGCCGGAAGTGCCAAATCCATCGGAGATACTCAACAGCGATGCTTTCGCCGAGATTGTGAAAGAGCAGCTTGCTAAGCGATATGACCGTATCATTATAGATTCGCCGCCGTTTGGGCTGTTTGCTGACAGCCAGATACTTGCAGCTATCTGCGATATAACGGTATTGTTGCTAAAGGCAGAGAAATCCACGAGGAAGCACAGCCAGCAGGCCCGCGATGTTCTGCTTAGTGTTGGCGGCCGCTTACTCGGTGCGGTTGTAAATGATGTTCCACGAAAGCACGGCTGGTTAGGTTACTATTCCGGCTACGGATATTATAGAGGTTCTGGATACTATGGTGACCGAGAAAAGAAAAAAGCTGTGGAGGTATAAACTGCCATTTGAAAGGAATCTGTAAGAAGTATGGCAAGGCAGGTCAAGGACAATTTGCTTGAGGCGGGGCAGTTCAACAAGCATAGGTTCACTCGAGAGCATTATGTTGATATTCACTGCCATTGTTTGCCTGGTCTTGATGATGGTCCGGCTACAATGTCGGAATCACTTGCTCTTTGCCGGGCTTTGGTCGATGAAGGTGTAACTGCCGCCATAGCTACGCCGCATCAATTAGGACGATTTAGTGAATGCAACGAAGCTGAACAGGTCAGAGAAGCAGTTTCTGCGATTAATAAAGAGCTGAAGAGCAATGATATCGCTCTTAGCGTAATGCCCGGGGCAGATGTCCGGGTGGATGAGAGGATTTGTCAGCTGCTTGAAGCGGATAAAGTACTTACGCTTGCCGATGGTGGTAAATATATTTTGCTGGAACTTCCGCACGAGGTTCTTATTGATATTGAGCCGCTGCTTGTTGATTTGGCTTCTATGGGCATTACGGCGATCATATCGCACCCGGAGCGGCATTCGGGACTTGCAAAAGAACCTGATATATTGAGTAAATGGCTCCGATGCCCGGTTCATTTGCAGGTGACAGCGGGCAGTTTGCTTGGGTGTTTTGGCACTACCGCTGAAAAGTTTGGATGGGAGCTTTTAAGTTCAGGGCAGGCCTTACTTGTAGCAACAGACAGCCATAATTTGGATGGCCGCAGGCCCTGCATAAGTGCGGCGTT
>JACNGQ010000388.1 GCA_014384025.1 Planctomycetota bacterium
AGCGTCATCAAGCAGTTGTTTCAAATGTAAAGTTTATTTTTCAAAAATACCTAAATTGAAAATTTGGGAGGGGATGAATCGGCGATTTTGGTTTGCCGTCACATCAGGCAAAGCGCGGAAGGTTTCCCGCTACCTTCACATGCGATTGCACGCGAGGATAGCACCGCGTGCAAAATTAATTAAACCATAATCCTTTTCCATTTCGATTTTGGTCCATTAGCGAAACCGTAGCGAATACAAGTCCGCGTCTTTTATGACAAAGCGTAAGCGAATAGACTTGCCGGCCAACTTGCTCACATCGCTGCCTCCCTTCCAGGTCACGACGCGCTCAATTTTATCGCCATAGTTCTCCGCTGAATCCGCCAGTTCGAAGCCCTCAATTGCCTCGCCTTCAGCGTTCTGAATCTCAACGCGCACACTCCCAGCAGCAGAGGTCGAGAAATTGATGACCAACTCCTTGCCTTCAAAGACAAGCGGTTTGGTTACGAACTCTCCACCTTTGAGCGGTGCTTGCATCGAGATAAAACCATCAATGCGTAGCGTAAAGCGTCGCATCTGGCAACTCTCACCCTGGTAATATCCTTCCATTGAGTAAAGCGAAAGCTCATTGGGCGTGCCGGGGATGTCGGACTTGGTTTCAAGAATGCCCCAGGCTATCATATTGTTGCGATTTCCCCAGCGCTCCTTTTGCAAACCGGGTCGGATAATCGCCTCACCCCAGCGTTTGAAGCTCAATCCGTCGCGGCTGGTCATGAACACAGCGTCGGATACGCCGCTGTAGCGGTGTTCCAACACTCTGCGAGAGGGCATGAAACGTTTGGGAAATCCCATAAAGATGTGCGGGGCGCGGTAGTAGGGCGTAATCTGGTTGGTGTAGAGGTGTTCGAGCGGCGCGCCTGGGTATTCAAGCCAGACCGGGTCTGTCCAGTTGAGAAAGTCGGTAGATGTGCAGGTCATGATGGCGCGCACGCCTTCCGTGAACCCGCGGTGGAAGTCTACGTAGCGGTTGCGCGTTATGTCCCAGAACGCCAGGTTCTGCGAGTCGAACGCGCCTTTGGTGATTACCGGCTTCTCGCTCATCAACGACCAGTGGATACCGTCAGGAGATTTAAACGGGTACAGTCCACCCTCGCCGCTGGCAATCGCCTTATACTTTTCATCTTGCTTGCAGTTGGGGTTGGCGTCTTTAAACGGCGCGAAGTTATGCGAGCCAATGCCGTCCCAAATGATGCTGTTTTTCTTGGAGCCTTTGAAATCAACGATTCCTAGCTCCGGTTTGTTCCAATGGATACCGTCTTTGCTCTCGGCGTAACAGACCACCTGGTGAGTGATTTCCTCGGCCTGCTCGTCGTAGTGGGCACCGCGATGGTACATTTTGAAATGGTCGCCATCCTGGAAGACTGTGTGGTAGAAGCAGACGTTGCCTTCCCACGGCTTATCGTGGATGATTGCCACCTCGCCGGGCGTTGGCTTATGCAACCTCAATTCGGCGCCGGTCATTTTGTCAATTAGGTAATCATCGACGAACAATTCCAGCCTTGAGCCGATGTCGATGACCTCGTCTGATTGGGCGGTAAAAGTAGATGTCATGTTCATGCCTCCATCCTTAACGGAAATTTTGTTTGTCTAATTTTCCAATCTTATCCCTACATCACAGAAAAGTTGCAGTCCCAGCGTCTATAAGTGCCATTCATCTCTCACCGAGGAAAGATACCACTCTCTGTCGTCCTTCTATAACCTTCGTTGCCGTCTGGTCCGCCGCAGATGCTCCATTCGTGGGATGTTACCACGCCATCTCCGTAGCCGCAGACATCCCTTGTGGAAGGAATTCTTTCAAACAGCAGGTCATAGACTTCTCTTGCCTTCATAGTCGCTCCGGGCATCAGCCCAAGTTTCTGGAGGACGTCCAAATCTTTCTTGTAGTCTCTGATAAGACCACCGCCGTGAACACAGCGATGCGTCTTTGGGTCGTAACCATCGCAGGGGTCACATAACATGCAGCAGCCTTCAACAAGGGTAATTTCGATATCCGGGTTTTCTTGAATCCGCTTCGTGGCTTCATAGAGATTATCGTTTTCCCTTGGGATATTCCCCTTTCCGCCATTGTAGTAGCAGGACATACACATGAGATGGTGCGGCCGGATATAAAGCCGCTCGCCGTCATAGGTCTCCGCCACAGACGCTTTTTTGTACTGCTTCCTCTCTTCATCGCTTCTCATGTATACGACAGCGGAAAAACCCTCAACGCAAATTTTCTCATACGCGCCACTGCTGGCGTGCGGACATCCCTTCCATCCGGGCGTGTCATAGGCACAGATGCCCTGGGGCGTTTTAATCCTTTCAAAAAGCAGCGTATACAGATAACGAGCGCGCCGAATGTCTCCCGGAACTAAACCCAATTTTTGCAGTACGTCAAGGTCCCTCTTGCGGTTGAATACCTCTTGCCTGTCCATTTGGGCGTAGTCCTCAGGCAACATATTCCTGAAATAAACTATCTCGTCGGCGTTCGATACCAACTTTATGCGAAGTGCTGCATCATGGCTTACCTGCTTGAGAATATCGTCGATTCTGTCTTTTTCTAGCAGGGGACATTCCACGCCGCCCAGGGTACAAACCGTGCTGAGCAGATGGTGTGGTCTGATTGCCAACTCTGCTTGGCTCATCCCGTCTCTCACTTCTTTCATGTTCGGTTCTCCTTTCGAATGGGGCAAACTCAACATAAGGGCAATTTTATTTCTTGGAAAAGCCTTAACATTTTGTTAGTAACAACTGCATCATACAACATATACAGCATATTGTAAAAAGAAAAATTGATGGGGTCAATACAATCGCGCAATCCTGCCTTGA
>JACNGQ010000263.1 GCA_014384025.1 Planctomycetota bacterium
AACCGACAACGCAGCGAGAGGAAATTGTAGCCGTTCACAGTAAAAATGAATTTTTTGAGGTACCCTAATGTCAGAAAATTTAGACCGGCGCAGCTTCATAAAGAAATCCGTCATCGCCTCAACAGGTGCGGGCATTGGCATGTCTCTGGAAGAGAAAATCCTTCTCGGCAGACAAACTGCAAAAGCAAACAGAGCCGAACGCAGCACTCCAAACGGTAACCTGCCGGCCGGCAAAATCGGCAAGCTTAATATAAGCAGGCTGATATGCGGCGGCAATCTGATAAACGGCTTTGCTCACGACAGGGACTTGATTTATGTCTCGGACCTGCTGCGGCACTACTTTACAGATGAAAAGATTATGGAGACCTGGGAGATCTGTGAAGACAGCGGCATCAACACCATGATATCGACTGTCAACAGCCCATATGCCAACGGCAATGACCCGACCATCAGGGTCATCAATAAATACCGAAACGAAAGGGGCGGGCGGATACAGTGGCTCGCGCAGTGCTTCCCGGAATCGAACGACCTCACTGGAAGGATAAAAATAGCGATTGATAACGGCGCCGACGGAGCTTTTATACAGGGCGAGATAGGCGACAGATGGACAAGGGTCGGCCGGGTTGACCTGCTCGCAAAGGCCGTAGCATTCATCAAGGAAAACGGCCTCGTTGCCGGGGTTGCATGTCACGATTTAGCGGTGCCGATGGCCCTTGAAAAGGCCGGCGTCGATGTAGATTTTTATATGAAGACTCTGCACAAAGATGATTACTGGTCCGCCACTCCAAAAGAGCAGCTCCCCGCCATAGGCCTGCCCGAACACGATAATATGTGGTGCGTAGAGCCGGATAAAACCATCGAATTTATGAGCAAAGTTAAAAAGCCCTGGATCGCCTATAAGGTCCTGGCCGCAGGCGCCATACATCCGAGGAACGGCTTCAGGTATGCCTTCGAAAACGGCGCCGACTTCGCCTGCGTGGGAATGCTCGATTTCCAGGTAATAGAAGATGCCCTCATCGCCAAAAACATCCTCTCCGGCAAACTAAAAAGAAGACGCCCCTGGCAATAATTATAACAAGTATTTGACTGTTAGCGTGCTGGCCTGTAGAATTCAGGACTGCCTGAAAATTGAATTCGGGACTTCGTTAAACTTAGGCGGGCCTGAGGAAGGGGGTTGAGTAAGACTTGTAAAGAAATGGAAACCAAAAACGATACAATGCGTTCACAAGGGCAAAGGATAAAAAAGCTCAGACCGGCAGTCTCCGTCGGCGCCAAGCCGAATGCCGGCGGCGACCTGTCGGTTATGCGCAGCATGCCCGAATCGCTGGCCGCCGAGGCCGCGGTCTTAGGCTCAATGCTGATTGACCCGGAATGTATCGGCGACGTCGTCGAGCATTTGACTGCGGAGGCCTTTTACCGAGTCGAGCACCGCTATATATACGATGCCCTTATCACTCTATATGAAAAAAATCAAGGTGTAGGAATAGACGCCGTGCTGCTTCGTGAAGAGCTTATCAAGCGCAATCAGCTCGAAGAGGTGGGCGTAGAGTATATCGTGAAAATTCTTGACTCAGTGCCCTCTTCGGCGAACGTCGGTTATTATGCGGGCATTGTAAAAGATAAAATGCTGCTTCGGGAGCTTATCAGCACAGCAGGCGAAATCCTCGACAGCGCATACAGCCAGACCGGCGAGACGGCGGAGGTCCTTGACGAAGCCGAGCAGAAAATGTTTTCAATCACCGATAAAAATATAAGCGGCAGCGCCACGGCGCTAAAGGACCTGGTCGCCCGTTCGTTCGAGCTTATAGAGAAACGCCAGGGCATCCATGTCACCGGACTGCCAACCGGCTTTTATGAGCTTGACGAATTGACGTGTGGCCTGCAGGACGGTGAGATGATAATCGTCGCCGGAAGGCCCAGTATGGGAAAGACCTCGCTGGCGCTGAACATCGCAGAGCATATCGGCCTGATGGAAAAGATTCCCGTTGCGATATTCTCATTGGAAATGGGCCAGCAGCAGTTGGCTGAAAAGTTTTTGTGCAGTATCAGTGGAATAGAAAGCCAGAAAGTTAGAAGAGGGAGTTTGAACGATGAGGCTTTTAAAAAGCTTGCTGATGCCTGTGCGGAGCTGTCCGAGACTCCGATTTATATCGACGATAGTTCGACCCTGACACCGCTCGAGCTTCGCGCCAAGGCAAGACGGCTAAAGAGCAGGCATGATATACGCTGCATCCTGGTGGATTATCTGCAGTTGATGCACCTCGGCTCCGGGCGGGTTGAATCGCGACAGATGGAAATCACCACAATCTCAAGATATCTCAAGGCACTGGCAAGGGAGCTAAACATCCCTGTAATCATTTTGAGCCAGTTGAACCGCTCTCCCGAGAGTAGGGAATCGACACAGCATAGGCCTCGGATGAGTGACCTGCGCGAAAGCGGCAGTATCGAGCAGGATGCAGACGTTATTATGATGCTGCACCGTGAGGACTATTACAACAAAGATAAAGAGGGCTATGAGCCGAATAATACGGCCGAACTGATAATAGTCAAGCAGAGAAACGGGCCGACTGGAACTATAAAAATGAGATTCTTAGAAAAAACTACAAGGTTTGTAAATGCCTCCCACGTAGAACATCCGGCCGGCGAAGGAGTGCCGTTCTAATTATGAAAACAGATGTCAGAAGTCAGAAAACAGATGTCAGAAAACAGAAGCCGGAATCTGTCCACTGCCCTCTGTCCACTGTCATCTGGCTTATATCAATTTTGCTTTTAAGCCTGAGCACGGGCTGCGCATCCAACGCCAACCGAGCGGATAACAAACTAAAGAAGCCGACCGCCGAAGACGGTGGCAGAAACATTATCCGGTCCATTGATTTTGTGAACAACAAGGCGTTTAAGGACAAGGCCCTGCTTAAAAGAGTGGACTTTGAGGTGGGAGACTATCTTGACCCGATCCTGGCCGATGCATACAGAAGGACACTTGCCGAATTTTATCGCAAAAAAGGCTTCCCCTTCGCCGAGGTATCCCTGGACAGCGAGCAATTAGAGCAGGGCCGGGTGGTTTATACTTTTAACGAGGGGCAAAAGGTCAAAATCACATCAGTGAATTTCAGCGGTAATGATTCCATAAAGACATCAGCGCTTAAAAACGCCATAAAGACAAAAACCACGAAATGGTTTTTCTGGCCCGCCTTCTTTGTCGAAGAGGTGCCTGCCGAAGACGTCGCAAGGCTGCAGAATATATACTTCGAAAGAGGCTTTCTCGATTTCGATATAAAAGATAAAAAAGATTTCACCGACGGAAAGGTGGATATAACTTTCGAAATTAACGAGGGTCCGAGCTATACTGTCGGGAAGATTTACTTTACCGGCGCTACTCACTTCAACGATGAAAAACTTCTGGAAGGATTACAGTTGGAGCCGGGAGACGTTTTTCATAATCGAAGAGCCCAGGCACACGTCGCACAGGTCCTGAAGTTATATCGCGAGAACGGTTTTGTGGACGCTATGGTTGAACAAAAGCACAAGCTTACTGAGGATTCCAACGTTGTAAATCTTGAATTTAATATAAGAGAAGGCAATCAATTCAGGGTCGGCCGGGTTGATATAACCGGCAATGAGCAGACGCAGGATAAAGTCATTCGGCGAGTGCTGGATGAGTATGGTTTTACCCCGGGTGAGTTTTACAACGCTGATTTGGCTCCAAGAGGAGGAAACGGCAAGCTGGAACAATACGTTCAGCAGATGACATTGTCACAGGAGGTGATTATCAGGCCCGTGACACCTGCCAGCGGAGATGATAACGCCAAGGACATAAAAGTGGACATCAAAGAGGGACAAACCGGCTCTCTGATGTTTGCAGGCGGAGTTTCCAGTGACTCTGACGTTATTGGTCAGGTGATTCTGGAGCAGCGCAATTTCGATATTACGGACTGGCCGGAAAGCTTCGGAGAATTCATCACCGGAAATGCTTTCAAAGGCGCCGGACAGACCTTGAGAGTTGCCCTGGAGCCGGGCACCATAGTCAGCCAGTATTCGGTTTCCTTCACCGAACCATACTTCAAGGACAAACCCATTTCACTTAATCTGTCAGGCTCAAGCTGGGAAAGAGAAATAGAAAGACGCGGCGACCACAGGCTGTACGACGAAGGCAGGACAAAGGGATATGTAGGATTTGAGAAACGATACGAGGACAAGTGGCGAAGGAGTATCGGATTTAGAGCGGAAAATGTCAATGTTGACAGTATCTATATACAAGCGCCGAAAGAGATAAAGGATGTTGAAGGCTATACTTTCCTCACGGGAGTAAGGTTCGGCATCGGGAGGGATTTGAGGGACGATGTATTCAATCCGAGCAATGGTTATAAGTTTAATGTCGGGTATGAGCAGGTCGTCGGCAATGAGACTTTCGGAATATTGGAGGGAAACATTGTAGGATTCAGGACCCTTCATGAAGATTTAGCTGATCGCAAAACTGTTCTGGCGATGAAGCTTCTTGGAGCAACGACGTTCAGCTATGCACCACCTTTCGAGAGATTTTACGGCGGCGGAACGGGCACTTACAGTATCAGGGGTTTTGACTATCGAGGCGTCAGCACAAGAGGTTTGCAGACCAATGTGGTCAATCCGCAGCGGAAAGACCCGATAGGCAGCGAGTGGATATTTTTAGCCAACGCCGAAGTGGCCGTCCCTGTAATAAGCGACAATCTTTCGGCATTGTTTTTCATCGACAGCGGTGCGATAGATACGGGTCCCTACCGCGCTGCGATCGGAACAGGCATACAGATACTGA
Organism: Planctomycetota bacterium; assembly: GCA_014384025.1. GTDB lineage: Bacteria > Planctomycetota > Phycisphaerae > Sedimentisphaerales > Anaerobacaceae > NIOZ-UU13. The sequence continues at coordinate 4,793 of JACNGQ010000263.1, forward strand.
TCCCTCAATGGTCAGGACCGATGCCGATGAGGTTTGAGTTTGCCGTGCCATTTATGAAAGACGACGAGGACGAAACAAGGGTATTCAGTTTCTCTATGAGAGGACTGTTCTAAATAGGCTCCGCCTTTGGCGGATGTACAACTTCAATATTGAATTATGAATCAGGTGTAAATCTGGAAAGGGTAATTTATGAAATTCAAGATGATGGTTTTAAGTTGTTTGGCGGGTGCTATTATTCTGGCGACGGGTTATGAATATCTCCAGGCCCAGCCGAATGTTACCGGGCCGGCTTTGAAGATAGGGGTAGTCAGTGTCCACACTGCTTTGCGTAATTGTCAGGCGACTAAAAAGTTCACACAAGGATTGAAAGCCGAACAAGAAAAAATGATCTTAGAGGAAGATACGCTCACTAAAGAAGGTAAGGCACTGGCAGACAGTCTTAAGGCATATAAACCAGACAGCAGTGAATATATGAAACAGTTACAGGAGATGGTACGAAAACAAAGTGAGCTGAAGGCCCTCCAGGAGATTAATCCCCGTCGAAGTACGTTAATACAAATGCAATGGACACAAAAGGTTTATAAAGAAATTCTTCGGATAACAAAGGAGCTGGCCGCGGAAAAGGGGCTGGTTCTGGTACTTGGAGCGGAGGAGCCTGAATTTCCTTTCCAAAGATATGATGAGCTCGTAATGACCCTAAGCACCCATAAAGTGCTTTATAATAACGGGTGCGTAGACCTTACCATTGAGGTAATAGCCCGGTTGGATAAAATGCAGTCACAGCTTGGAATGTAAAGATACAGGATGGGCATTCGGTGCCTGATACCGGAACGAAGCGCCTTTCGATTAGTCCGGTATTAGACGTACAAAAAAGTCTCTGTTTAAAAAGGTGAGTGATGGGTAGTGAATTAATCAATTACTGTAATTTTCATTTCGGTGTTTGATTTAGCCCGTATTTTTCTAAAGTAGCAAATGAGTTTAACAATTGCACAATTAGCCACGCGGCTTGGGGCCGACCCCGATAAAATCGGGAGCAACTCCTCCGGTGTTCTATCGAAAGAAATAACCGGAGTGGCCCCGGTCAAGACGGCCGGAGAAAATGACGTTACTTTCGTTTCAGGTGATAAATATAAGGCGGCCCTTGCAGATTCCCGTGCTCTCGCAGTTATTGTTCCCGAATGTATTGAGGGTTTAGACAAACCGCAACTGGTCGTCAAAAATATCAATGCCGCTTTAATAGAAGTTCTGAATATTTTTGCGCCTAAACTAAAGGCAGCTAACCCGGGGATTGACCCAACCGCCAGGCTTGGGCAGAATACCAGGATAGCCGAAGATGTTTCCGTTGGCGCATATGTAGTGATTGACGATGGTGTTGAAATCGGCCCAAACAGTGTAATCTCCAGCGGATGCAAAATAGGTGAGAATTCAAAAATCGGTAACAATTGCCGGCTTGACAGTAATGTCGTTATTTATCATAATTGCCGTTTAGGCAACAATTTGGTGATTCAGGCAAACAGCACGATCGGTTCAACAGGCTTTGGTTATTCATTTATCGATAACGCCCAAAGACTTATTCCGCACAATGGCGGGGTTATAATTGAGGATTTTGTCGAGATAGGAGCCAACTGCTGCATTGACAGGGCCAAATTTGATAATACTATAATAGGAACCGGTACAAAGTTAGATAACCTTGTTCATATAGCACATAACGTAGTCATCGGCAAATGCTGCCTGATAACAGCGCAGTGTGCCATCGCCGGCAGTTCCAGGCTCGGTAATGGTGTTGTCATGGGAGGTCAGGTCGGTGTGAGGGACAATATTGAAATAGGCGATGGAGCAATGATTGCCGGGCAATCAGGCGTTACCCAGGACGTAGAAGCCGGACAAACACTGTTTGGCTGCCCGGCACTCGAAAAGAAAGAGGAATTCCGGATAATCAGCGCCAGGAGACGTTTGCCCAATATGGCAAAGCAGGTAAAGCAATTAATCAAGAGGGTAGAAAAACTTGAAGCTGCAGAAGACGATAAAGAGTGAGGGCAAGATGCACGGTCTTGGCTTGTTCGGAGGTGAGGAAACAAAGCTTGTTTTCCGGCCCGCTCCTGCGAATTCCGGAATAACCTTCATTCGTACCGATGTCCCTGAACCCGTACGGATTAGTGCCGTTGCTCCCAATATAGCAGAGCGAAGCCGCCGTACAACATTAAAAAAAGGGGCTGTGAGTATAGAAACCATCGAACATTGTCTTGCAGCAATCAATGCACTTGAGATTGATAATATGATCGTAGAAGTTAACGGCTCAGAGTTACCAGCCCCTGACTGCAGCAGTGCCGAGTACTTCAAGGTACTTAAACACGCGGAATTGGTTGAGCAGAATGTAAGCCGGAAAGAATTTATTATCCAGAAGCCCGTTACTATTACCGCCGGGGATGCATGTATTTATGCCCTGCCGTATTCCGACGACGGATTAAATCTGACTTATGACCTGGATTACGGCGGTCACACCGGTATCGGCAGGCAGATTTTCAGTTGTCGTCTGACACCGGAGAGTTTCGAGAAAAATCTGGCGCCGGCCCGCACATTTTTACTCGAAGCTGAAGCCAAGCAGTTTCAGAGCAGGGGAATGGGAACTCACATCAGCCCGAGAGACCTTTTAGTCATCAACTCTGACGGACCTATTAAGAACAGTTACAGATTTCCCGACGAGTGTGTTCGGCATAAGATTGTTGATTTAATCGGTGATCTTGCCCTGGTCGGTCGAGCAATCAAGGGCAGGATTGTTGCGTATAAGAGCGGACATTCGCTGAACCAGCAGCTCGCAAAGAAATTATACGAAGCAGCCCAGCAGCAGGAGCAAATAGCCAGGTTCGGAACCGATGCGCTGCTGGATATTCGGCAGATTACGAAGATTCTGCCGCACAGATACCCTTTTTTATTAGTGGACAAAGTAATTGAAATAGAAGGTCATACTCGAATAAAGGGCATAAAGAACGTAAGTTTTAACGAGCAGTTTTTCCAGGGCCATTTCCCCGGCACTCCTATTATGCCGGGAGTTCTTATCGTCGAAGCAATGGCACAAGTGTCCGGCTTGTTATTTGCACAGAGGCTCGAACATACCGGGCAACTGGCAATGCTCCTGAGTATGGACAACGTAAAACTGCGTAAACCCGTTGTTCCCGGAGATCAGCTTATTCTTACTGCCGAGACACTCAGATTGAGGAAAAGAACAGCACATTGTCGGTGCAAGGCCATGGTCGGCGATACAGTAGTCGCCGAAGCTCAAATCAAATTTATGCTCGTTGACGACGAGAAAGTATAGAAACTTTTGTTAAGGTGATAATTGTTTGTTATTATCTAAAACCGATATATAAATCTTCCAATAACTATCGGAGGTTAAAGAAAAAGAATGGAATTACAGATCCATCCAAGCGCAGTAATTCATAAAGACGCCGAGCTGGCTGACGGAGTTAAAGTTGGACCCAATTGTGTCATCGATAGCGGGGTCTCAATCGGGACAGGTACCATACTCGAGCCAAATGTGGTGATTAGCAAGGATGTCAAAATCGGAGAAAATAATCATTTTTTCCCGAATTGCGTGATTGGTAACCGGCCGCAGACGCTGAATTTGAGCTTGGACGACGAAATCGGCAGGCTTGTCATAGGCGATGGAAACGTCATTCATGAGCAGGTAACAATCCATCCGGGTATGCATCCGGGAACGCAGACCACAATTGGTAATAATAATTTCATTATGATCGGCGCCCACATTGGACACGACTGCACTCTTGGAGACAAGATTGTTATGAGCAATCTCGTTCAGATAGGCGGTCACTGCAAAATCGATAACGGTGCCTGGTTCAGCGGTCTGTCAGGGGCACACCAGTTTGTTACCATAGGCAAGTGGTGCTACGTTGCGGGTCTTGCCGGAATTACCAGGGACATACCGCCTTTTTTGACAATCAGCGGGCATTATCCACCACGAGTTCGTGGGGTTAATAAGCGAGGTTTAAAACGAGCCGGCCTGGACGAACAACAGCAGATGCGAATATTCAACGCGTATAAAAAACTCTACCGAAAAAAAGGTTCGTTGCTGGAGAATGCAAAAGCTCTGACGCAGGAGAACGGACTCGATGAAAATGTTCAGGCTATAATTGACAGCATAACCAAAAGCAGCACGCATCAGTACGGCAGATATCTCGAAACGTTTAGATGACATTAAGTATCAGGGTCATTAACCACTGACAATAGACTTTAGCATGGAAGTAAAACAGCAAACCAAAGGTAAACAATGCAAAAAACTAAAGTGAGAACTGCTGTTATCGGCGCAGGAAAAATGGGGGGCATACACGCGAAGGTCTATGACCAGTTGGAGCAGAGTGATTTTATTGCCGTGGTCGATATCGATGCTGACAAGGCCCGGCCCCTGGCCGAGCAATATAACTGCTCGGCCTTTTCCGATTATAACGAAATCCTCGATAAGGTTGACGCGGTAACGATTGCAACTCCAACGGTAACCCATCTGAATCTGGCAAAATTATTTATTGAAAACAATATCGCGGTACTTATTGAAAAGCCGCTCGCGGCCAACGTCACCGAAGGCCGAAATATTGCAGAGCTTGCAAAGAAGCACGACGTTGTTGCCGCAGTGGGTCATTCCGAGCGATGTAATCCCGTTGTGCAGGCCATCAAAAGGCTCGATATCGAGCCGAAATTTATCGAGGCCAACCGCATCAGCCCTTATCCCTTCCGCTCGACCGATGTCGGAGTTGTGCTGGATGTGATGATTCACGATATAGATATTATCCTGTCCCTGGCTGCGAGTAAAATCACGAAGATAGACGCGGTCGGTCTCGGTGTTATCGGAGAAAAGGAAGATATCTGTAACGCAAGAATTGTATTCGAAAACGGCTGCATTGCGAATGTTACCGCTTCGAGACTGGCATTGAAAACGGAAAGAAAGGTTCGGGTCTTCAGCCGGCAGGTGTATGTGAGCCTGGATTATTTTAAAAAGAGCGGTATTGTTATAAAGGCAGACCCGAACATCAACGTTGTCAAGTGGATAAAGGAGCAGCAGGAGGCAGGAGATTTCGACCTCACGACGGTAAATTGGCCGGATTTATTGCACATCGAAGAGCTTGACATAGATGATAAAGAGCCTGTCCGTCTGGAGCAGGAGAACTTTCTGCGGGCTGTTATGGACCGTGATTTTATGCCTGAGGTCAGTGCCGAAGAAGGCCTGGCCGCCCTGGAATGCGCCGAGAAAATTCTGGAATCAGTCGAAAAAAATCAATGGAACGAAAAAATAGAGCATAACACTTGATTGACGGCCCACTATAATAAATGAAACTTAACATTTATATGAATTACGGTTTTTTCAGAGGTGAAAATTATGATTAGCAAGTCCTGGTATTGTGGAATGTTGACGGCTGTTGTTTTGATATGCGGCTGCAGCGAGACAGCGAAAGAGGCGAACATTGAAAGGAATATAATGAAGTCGCAATCGAATCTGGTGAAGCTCCAGACAAGTATGGGAAATATCGTTCTTGAGCTTAATGCCCAGGCCGCACCTGTTACCGTTAAGAACTTCCTCCAATATGTTGAGGATGGCTTTTATGACGGGACAATATTTCACAGGGTCATACCGGGCTTTATGATACAAGGGGGCGGTTTCACGGAACAGATGGAGAAAAAAGAAACGCGTGAGCCAATCGTTAACGAAGCAAGTAACGGCCTGCCAAATGAGCCAGGCACTATCGCGATGGCTCGGACAAACGACCCAAACAGCGCAACCTGCCAGTTTTTCATTAACCACGCCAACAACAGACCTTTGAATTACGTTGAGAACGGTAATCCCGGATATGCTGTCTTCGGCAAAGTAATTGAGGGAATGGACACCGTCGAAGCAATTGCCTCAACAAAAACTACGACACGGAAGGGTTATCAGAACGTTCCGGACAAACCTGTCGTAATAAAATCCGCTAAAGTCATCTCAAAATAATTTCGAGGCCAGCACCGCCAAGCAGATTTTTCAGATCTTCAGTTTTAGCTCGCTGACGAGCTGATGAGCCAGGCGAGTCGGTTCCGGCAGACGGTATTTAACCGCACAGGCCACGGTGATTTCTATCGCATCTTTCAGCAGGCATTTATTGCCCACCGAAACGAAAACCGGCTTGACGTTTGTGCGCGTTCTAAGTACAGCGCCGATTGTTTCGGACTGAGTGTTCGGTGTACCCTTTTTATCCTTCAATAATTTGTACGCACCTTTTTCCAATCCAGGCTCTTCATAGACACCGGTTAACCTGCTTTTTGCACAGCCGATAGTCGGCTTATCGAAGAATAAACCCAGATGGGCCGCAATACCGAGCCTGCGTGGATGTGCTATTCCCTGGCCGTCGATAATAAATACGTCCGGCTTGCTCTTTAGTTTTTCAACGGCAGCGATACAGACCGGGGCTTCACGAAAAGACAGCAGGCCCGGTATGTAGGGAAACGTTACTTTTCTTACCGCACTGGCTGTTTCTATAACGGCGAAATCAGGCGGCTTCAGTACCACAACAGCGGCAAAGATTTTTTTGCCGTCTTTGCTGAATGCACAGTCGATACCGCAAATCAGCTCCGGCGGATTTTTCAGGGGCGTAAAACGTACCCTTGAGGCAAGATTCCTCTGGCACTCCCGCGCTTGTGAATATGACAAATCCCAGCTATGTAACTTTTTCATAGGTTGCTGATGAATATTACTGAATGTCGAATTATCAATAAACATTTTACCTTTTTGCGGCTGTGTGGTACAATTGTTAGTTTGGTTTATTGCAGGATTTTTCACAGCAGTACGGTAGGAGTAATAAGAACGTAAAATGGTCAGGCGAATAGATAAAGCAATCAGGATTACAGGTGCCGCCGAGCACAATCTCAAAAATATCAATCTGGATATCCCCCGCGATAAGCTGGTGGTAATCACCGGTATCAGCGGCTCAGGCAAAAGCTCACTCGCATTCGATACGATTTACGCCGAAGGCAGGAGGAAATATGTCGAGTCGCTCAGCACCTACGCCCGCCAGTTCCTCGAGCAAATGCAGAAACCGGCGATCTCGGATATTACCGGCCTGCCCCCAACTATCGCCATTGAGCAGCGAAGCGCCAGCAGCAATCCCCGCTCGACGGTGGCGACCACCACTGAAATTTATGATTATTTCAGACTTCTTTTTGCCCGCGTGGGTCAGCCCCACTGCTGGGTATGCGGCCGGGAAATTACCAGCCAGCATTCATCCCAGATAGTCGATTCGATTCTCTCAAGGCCCGAGGACACCAAGCTCCAGATTTGCGCCCCGCTGGTCCGCGGCAAAAAAGGCGAGCACAAAGATATTTTCACCGGCATACAACGGGAAGGCTTTGTCCGCGTGCGGGTTGACGGGGCTGTCTATGACGTGCGCAACGTTCCGGTTTTGAACAAGAATAAAAAGCACGATATCGCGGCGGTTGTTGACAGGCTGATAATCAAGAACTCGATTCGCGTGCGCCTGGCTGATTCCGTCGAGACGGCACTCAAAGTGGCAGACGGTATCCTTCTCGTGCTCGTGCAGGAACCTCATACCAGTAAAACAAACGGCGGCGACGGCAAGTGGCAAGAGGTTATTTACAGCGAAAAATTTGCCTGCCCAAAACACCCCCAGGCAAGTCTCGAAGAACTCTCGCCCCGCCTCTTCAGTTTCAACAGTCCATATGGGGCATGCAGAAGCTGCGACGGCCTGGGGACGATTCTTGAGTTTGACCCCGACCTCATAGTGCCGGATAAAAGCGTCTCGATGGAAAACGGCGCTATCGATGCCTGGCGTAAAGGCGGCAAGAGAATGAATATCTTCTATAACCGCCTGGTCAAAAGGTTCTGCAAAAAAATGGAAATCAGCAAATCGAAACCTTTTAGCGAGATACCGAAAGAGTTCGTACAGATTCTCATGCACGGCACGACGGCGGCCGACAAAAAAAAATACGGCATCGCATTCGAAGGTGTTGTCCCGAATCTTGACAGGCGATGGAAAACCACTACCAGCGAGTACGTCAAAACCAGACTGCACAGCTACCTGTCGGAACAGCCCTGTCAAGGCTGCGGCGGCACTCGGCTTCGACCCGAGGCCATCGCTGTAACCGTCGGAGGCAGAAGCATACACGACCTGTCCGCGCTTAGTATCGAAAAGGCGCAGAAGTTTTTCAGCAAACTTAAGCTGGACGAAGAAAAAACCGTTATCGGTACCGCTGTCTTAAAAGAAGTAAAGGCCCGGCTGAAATTCATGGTCGATGTCGGGCTCGGATATTTGACCCTGGACAGGACCAGCAGCACACTTGCCGGCGGTGAGGCGCAGCGAATCCGCCTGGCTACGCAGGTCGGCAGTGGCCTTGTTGGAGTCTGCTACGTGCTGGACGAGCCGACGATAGGCCTGCACAAACGCGACAACGACCGATTGCTTGGCATATTGCAGAGACTGGCACGCCTGGGCAATACGGTCATAGTGGTAGAGCACGATGAAGATATAATCAGAAGTGCCGACCATATTATCGATATAGGTCCAGCGGCCGGCGCCCACGGCGGCGAAGTCGTCGCGCAGGGCACCCTGGAAGATATAACCGGATGCGAACAATCGCTCACCGGAGATTACCTGAGCGGCCATAAGAGTATATCACTGCCCGTAAAACGCAGAAAATACAACCTGCGAAAATGCATCGAGGTAAAAGAGGCGGCGGAAAATAATCTTAAAAATATCGACGTCAAGTTTCCCCTCGGCGTATTTACCTGCGTAACGGGTGTTTCCGGCTCGGGCAAGAGCACTCTGGTAACCCGGATTCTGCTTCGGGCATTGAAGCGTCGGCTGTACCACTCGCGCGAAAAGCCGGGCCGGCACAAAAACATCCTCGGCATTACACAAATCGATAAGATAATAGAGATAGACCAGTCGCCCATCGGCAAAACACCGCGCAGCAACCCGGCCACATATACGGGTGTTTTCGACCTTATAAGGAAACTGTTTTCAATGACGCGCGAGGCCAAGATTCGCGGCTATAAGCCCGGCCGGTTCAGCTTCAACGTTAAAGGCGGACGCTGCGAATACTGCCGCGGACAGGGAACAAAAAAGATTGAAATGCACTTTCTCCCGGATGTCTATGTAATCTGCCAGAGTTGCCGTGGTACAAGATACGGCCCGGAGACACTGCAGGTTACATATAAAGGCAAAAATATCGCCGAAGTGCTGGAAATGAGGATAGATGAATCACTCGGTTTTTTCTCGAATTTCCCGAAGATTACCCGCATATTGCAGACGCTGGCCGATGTCGGCATGGGTTATATGCAGCTTGGCCAGTCCTCGACGACCCTCTCCGGCGGAGAAGCCCAGCGCGTAAAGCTCTCGGCCGAACTCGGCAAGGCCGCTACCGGCCATACCCTGTACCTGCTC
>JACNGQ010000392.1 GCA_014384025.1 Planctomycetota bacterium
CTCGACATAGGGCCGCCAAAATCCGTATTGCCTGGAGAAATGCTCGTCATAAATCCCGACAAAGGTTTCAAAATAGTCCTCTACAAAGCGGTAGTAATCCGAAGACTGTGGGTTCCGGGGGTGATAAACAGCGGCAGGAAGGGACACGATCTCTCTCCTTAGAGAATATCATGCCGCCATAATGGAGAACGATCGTTCTATTTGTCAAGGAGAATATAACTTTTTCCCATAATTTTATCATGAAAAGATAAAACTACAGAGGATAGTCCGGGGTGTTTTTTGATTCCTGAAAAGTCTGGACTATTGCCAATAGTCCGGACATTTTAATCCGGTATTGGGGGGATTTCATTATAGGCCTAGTCAACACTCTTTTTCTGTCTCAGAAAACCCTCTCAAAAACGATGGCGTAGTTAGGTGCCATGTGCCCACGGTCGTATCCAGTGTGGGTGTAGTCATCGTGTTTTACTTTTGACTGTGTTCTTTTATCGACTTTAATTTTGAAGGGCGTTTGGGCGATACTGGATTAGCTACAGGGAATAAACGGTATGATACCCACAAGGGGTTCTTATAGGATTCGGAATAGCCGATTGTGAAACCAGTGTTAGTGATGATCGTAAATTCTAACAGTGATTTTGGGCTGGTACAGTAGTTGGTGTTTTTAGTGGATGATTCATCAGCGTGAATGGATAAACCACCTAATAAACTGGCTGCAATGTACCCTAAGGATTGACGCGGAAATAAAATCACATTTTCAGGATCTGGGTGAGGTATGCTTACATACGCGTCGTCTGTGTTGATCCTTGAGAGAATTCAGAAAAAAGTATCCAGAAATCGGTAATGGGTTGGGGAAGATTGGAAAGCAAATTTGACAATCCGTGATCTAACCTGTTTACTTGACGGCAAAACACTCTTGGCTCGATCATGTAGTTCCATTTCCCGAGTTCATCGGCTCTGGTAAATGCGAGCTTTTCCATTTCTTTGTCCGACACCTTCTTCCCTTTTTCATAGACCCGCTCATCACGATATGCCTCAATGCGCAGCCCGGTCTTTGTGCTTGTTTCCCTTGCGAAGTTTACCACAGTGTCGAAAGTCTCCAAGGGTTGGCCGGCCCAGTTTTTGGTAATTTCGTTGAACATTCTATGTTCTATCGGGTTCCATTTACTGGCACCGGCTGGATAGTGTGCCACAGTGATTGTAATGCCGAACTCATCGGCGAACTGCTCCTGCAATTGCTTTTTCCATACACGAGGACGGGCACCATTGCTTCCGCCGCTGTCCGCCAGAATAAGCAGGCGGTCGGCGGCCGGATAATCATATCGCCCATGCTTCTTCCACCACGTTATGATGCTGTTTACCGCAAATTCCGGTGTATCTGCCGATTCACCGACCACCAGCACCCCGAAATTTCTCTGGGGATCGAAGATTCCATAGGGTGCGGCCAATCCTTGCGCCTCGGAGCGAAAGTCATGGTCTTTGACCTTCTTGTAACCACGACACCATGTACGTCCGGCGTTTTTGAAGAGGCCGATCAACTCCTTTTTCTTGGTATCAACACTGATGATCGGGTCGCCTGCCGCTATATACTCCTCACGCAGGCCCTTTATGATTCCAAACTGTTTATCACGATCGGGAGAGTTTCCCGCAGATAGGCATTTTTTGTTGCTCTTCAGGGAGTAATTCAAATCTTTGAGCAGTCGGCGCACCACCGTAGCCGATACCTTGATTCCATACCCACCGGCAAGGCATTGTGCCACTTTTTCGGCGGTTTGATGGGTCCATCTTCGCTGAGACATCGGATCACCGGCTGTGGACGAATCAGTGTCGAGAAGGGTTCGAATTTCCACCATTATTTCAGGATTTTTTTTTCCACTCGCTTACGTCCTCCGCCAGGATTTCGAACACCCGAGCGGTCAATAGATCCGCCAAAAAGCGCCTGTCGCCCCTTTGAGACGGTATGTGAGTCCAATCCCAGGAGATCGGCAATCTTCCGGTCACCCCCGTGTCCCAACTTGGCAGCCTCAAGCCCCGCATAAAGTCTTCGTTGCTTTTCGTCCAACAGACTGAAGAACAGAATGATACCAGCTCTGAGTTCATCTGGTAGCAGATCAGTCTCCAATCCAGATACTTGTTCACGGATTGACACGCACTCCTTTCGCATTAATTCCTGACGGCGACACTGTCCAGGTTCTGCGACCATATAAACAAAGTGACCTCCCAATTTGGCACGATAAATTTTCTTACGATGCAAGAGCTTTAGCAAAGCTGGTTGTGTTTCAACTTGAAGGAGGCACTCTAACTCAGACGCAGTAAATCCGTCTTCTGAGCGCTGCACCAAGATAGCCGCGGTATCCAGAAGATTGCCAAATTGGCTGAACCTAACGGAATTAAACGACCAAAGTCCATAAAAATCAAAAACAGGAATTTGTCGCAAAGTATAAAAACTTCCGCGATGCGAGTAACTGGTATGATATTTGAGTTGGGAAAGCAAACGGTAGACAGTCATCCTTGAGCTCGAGTCGATGACTGTCATGATGTCTTCAATAGAAGCTATTTTGCTGGAATCAAAAAGCTTTTTAATGTTCTCAAGGCGCTCTTGCGGATTTTTCATCTGATACAATTACCTATTTAAAAGTTAAATTTTAGGTAATTGTATCAGATGAATGAAGTAATGTAAAGAAGATAAATTATTTAAAACTAATGGTTTAGTTGATGAAAGATAATATTCTGAAAGTGTAGTGGAGGATACAGTTATCTATTATAATGTAATTTTATTTATGCGGCGATCCTTAGTCTTGGCCCGAAGTTCGATGTAAGCACTTCTGCAGGCAAAGAGGCTGATG
>JACNGQ010000018.1 GCA_014384025.1 Planctomycetota bacterium
GAGTCTATAGACGATCGGCTCTATGCCACACCGAAAAAAGCGTTTCTGGATGTTTGTTATTACTGCTTCAAAGGAAAACGCTTTCCATTTGATCCGGCTACAGACATCAACACCGAGCAGCTTAATATGAATATCGTTACGAACTACTTGAAAAAATACGACAAGAGGTTTGTGTCATTTTACAACCGCATATGGGGAACGTCATCATGATAGATAAAGAACAGGCATTGCTGGCATTGGTAATGGATCGGTTTGCTGAGAAGTTCGACAAGAAGGCTGTGCTCAGAGGCGGCATGGTTCTGCGTATCCTCGGGTCGCCAAGATCGACTAACGACCTGGACTACATCTTCGTCCCTTTCAAGTCAAAGAATGACATTGTCGATGATATTGTCTCCTGTCTCAAGGAGATAGAAGGAGCGAACGTAACATACTCACTGAACTCCAAATGTCTCAGGGTCGTATTGACTGTTGAAGATACAACCATACAGATCGAAGCGAAGGTTGCAAAAGATATTGCTGTATCGTCCGCAACGACCAAACTCTTTTCCCCTCAATTCGACTTGCCGAAACGCATCATAAACATTGTGGATCTCTCCGTAGCGCTTTCCAACAAAATGGCTGCATGGAACGAAAGGCGCCTGATTAGAGATATCTATGATATCTGGTTCTATATTCAGATGAACGTACAGCCGGACGTACAAACGCTACAAACAAGACTGGACAAACCTCAATACTCCAAGTTGGTCAACAAGGCCGACTATTTCCAGGGAGCCTCAACATCGGAGTTTTTTGATTTTCTTCGTGAGAAATGTGCTGACTTATCTGACAAAGAAATAGAAAACGAGCTGTCAACCTATCTCCCTTCTGAAGACCTCCAAGGCCTGGGTATGATGTTCCGGGCAGCACTCGTCAGGCTCATTGCCCCGGAATAGATCAGAGCGTCTGCGCACCACACACTCGCATACTCACTAATAAAGAAAATCATTCCCCTATTATCTTCACAAGCACGCGCTTCTTGCGCTTACCGTCGAGCTCGTAGTAGAAGATGCATTCCCAGGGGCCGAAGTCGAGTTTGCCGTCGGTGATGGCAACTACCACTTCCCTGCCCATGATGGTGCGTTTGAGGTGGGCATCCGCATTATCTTCATAACCGTTGTGGGCGTATTGGGAATAGGGTTTTTCGGGGGCAAGCTTTTCGAGCCATTTTTCGAAGTCAGAATGAAGTCCGCCCTCGTTGTCATTTATGAAGACCGATGATTAGTTGTTGTATGCAATAAACATCTTCTACCCCCGACACTTCACTCTTCCCCCAGCTGCAAAGTCACAGGACCCATCAGACCCGAAGGGAAAAGCTTATGCTTACCCCTGTAGAACTTGCCGACGTTGGTCTTGGTCAGCCGTTTTTCCGGAGGCAAAGGCCCATCACCGATCAGGCGGTTGGGCCAGAGGTTGATCACGTCGATCTCAAGGGTGTTGCCAGCAACTGATAGGAATTTGCTTTTACCTGAATCACTCACATTAACCTCAATTAACCATTAAACGAACTTGATGTGTAAATATTATGCTTCGAAAGGAATCGTTGCAAGAGTGAAATGGTCGATTCGCAGTTGCGATGGTGATTATAATCTAGAATCGCGCAGTAATGCCGCTCTCAAGGCGTTTTAAAAGCACACCTCACCCACCCGCCTGCAACGCTGTAGCACTGCGGGTAGGTTATCCTGCGGCGGCTTCATCGTAATCAGGATAAACCTCCGGGATAGGCTCGATGACATAGTTCTGCACAATTGGCACCGGTGGAGCACGTGCGGGGAGAGACGGCTCAGTCCACAAATCCAGGTGACGCAATATCTTCTCGATCACCGCGCTTTCATCAATAAGCGCAATCATCTTCATTTCAGCGCCGCAGCGAGGACAATCAAAAGGATCGACCTCCCACACTTGTTTAATCAGCTCCCGCCACTTTTTGGAAGGCAGGCGCCTGGGCTGGTAATCTGAAACATCTATGACCTGAATTCCGGCCTGGCTCTCAGGTTCAGCAGCTTCCGCCTGTTTCTTGGCACGCTCGCCTCTTGCTCTATTGCTGTACCAACCATAGTACCGCACCATCTGAAATCCTTTTTCCGGTATATGCTGTGTGATGGATGCTATAAAATCCTCGGCTGAGAATACCTCAAAATTACGCTTTGTCTTGGCGTGCATACGGGAGCGGTAGATCACCGTGCCGTTCTCTTCGTTATAGGTCATCTTCTCTTCTGAAAATGGGTTGCGGATAATGTATTGGGCTACGCGCTTAAGGCCGGCGCTGTCATTGCGCTTCACCGGCTTGCCGTTATGCACGCTGAAGCCGCTGTGTTTCCAACTGAGAAGCTTGAGCGCCAATTCCTCACTCAAAGGCCCCTGCTCGACCAGCATCTTTATGACCCGCACCCGGAACATCTGTTCCAGCGGCTTGGTGCTGACTTTCGGGGCTACATAGAACATGCCGCTCGGGCTGAAGAGACCGTCGGCTACCAGAGCATGTAGATGGCAGTTAAAGCCCATGTATTCACCGAAGGTATGGATGGTCATGACCATACCGAGCTGACCGTCAGGCTTGTGTGTTATCTGCCGCAGGAATTCCAGAAGGCATTCGTTGGCTATCTTGCAAAGTTGTTTAAGAAGCCAGCGATTATTCCGGAAATAGATGCGCAGCATTATGGGCAGGCTGAAAACGTATTGCCGGTGTGGTAAGGGGTAGGCAACTGAATCCGTGATGAATTCGCCAAATAAGAGTACTTTCTTCTGGTGACATGACGGGCAGAACCAACGTCCTTTACATGAAAACGCCA
>JACNGQ010000017.1 GCA_014384025.1 Planctomycetota bacterium
TCTTATTGTTACCTTAAACAAAGAAGTAAGTTGCGTCACTCAAACTTACTTTGTGGCATGTATTTCGAATGAGAAGATCTTTACATATCTACAACAACGTAAATATCCCGATGTTGTTTTAGTGGTTATGATCGCAAATTATATCGCCGTGGTCACAGATATTGACACCGTTTTCAAGAGTGTGGTTAGCATGAGCTACTACTGCTTTTTCGGGATCTAGCTCGGTTACTCCAAGTACCACTTCAATATTACTTTGCTGGAATGCCATACGTGGCCCCATCCCCATACCTCCAGCTAGGACCACGCCCACGCCACGTCGGGCCAATTCTCCAGGTAGGGCGCCACAGCTATGCGGCGTTACTTTAATAGTTTCTTTCTTCGCCACTACTCCGTCCTGACCGACATCCAACAGCATGAACTCGTCAGCTTGGCCAAAATGTGACATTAATCGGCTGCTACTAACTGGCATAGCATATTTCATTAAGTCTTCCTCCTGTATCCTTTCTAGCACTATGGGCATAGCCATATTATGCAGAAATCTATAGGCTAGGGTCAAGTACGTGACGAGATAAAGGAGAGGGTGACAAGGCTTATTATAGAGATGGCTCCTGACCAGAAAGCATAGTACGTGGCTTAGAGAATCCATCTGCGCTTGATGTTGCGTAGGCTCAGTACGAACAGAATGATACAGAACCCGCCGAGGATAAGGAAGTCAAGTGTGAAGGACATGATATGCTCGCCGTTGACCGCCCCATGGAGAATGTCAACGCCATAGGTCACGGGAAATATGTAAGAAAGTGGCCGTATGAATACAGGCAACGACATGATGGGGAAGAACAGCCCGCACAGGAATATCATCGGGAAACGGAAGAAATTGGAAAATGTCTGAGCCTCAAAGACCTCACTTACTGAAACAGCGATGAACAATCCGAGGAAGGTTGATGCGATGCCAATGAGGATGATGGCGGGTATAACCAGAGACCAAGCTATACCCGATAGGTCTGCTAAAAACGCGGCAATTACTATGGGAACGAAGGCGTTGACTACCCCGAAGAATATGGCCCCCGAGGTCTTGGCCAACATTAGAATCTCCAGCGAGATTGGCGCCAAGAGCAACCGCTCAAATGAACGGCTTCGTTTTTCGAAGGTGATGGTCACCGCCAGCATCGAGGTGGTCCCGAAAAGAATGGAGATGGTCATAACCCCCGGCAGGAGCGCCAGAACACTTTCCAGCCCGCTGCCGGACCTGATGAAAAACATACCTGTCCATGCGAGAGGGAATATTATACCCCAGCTTATATTTGGCGGTTTGAGGTAATATGACCGCATATCTTTGACAAGGATGCTCCAGAAAGCAATCCATCGTCTCATTGATTTCCTCCGCCTCCGGCTTTTTCCTTCTCTTTCATCATAAGTCCTGCTTCAATGCCTGTAACCTGGACGAAAACATCCTCCAGCGATGGTAGGTGACGACGTGCCTCGGTCACTTGAATCCCTCTTTCTTCCAGGAACCGCACAAGGGGGCCGACACTGACCGGCTCTGCCGATTCGACTCGTACCTGTCCTGAAGTGGTAGATTGAAACTGATACCCCGGGAAAGCCGAGGTCATTTCTTCAGATAATTTAGCCTCGCCATTAGAGACGGAAAGAAGCAACACATTTTTGCCCTTTACAGGCTGTAGCAAATCTGCTGTGCGGTCAGTTCGGACAATCCGTCCATTTACGATGAAGGCAATCCGTTCGCAGAGCCGTTCGGCCTCCTCGATGTAGTGCGTGGTGAGAAAAACGGTAGTTCCTTTACGATGAAGCTCAGCGATTATCTGTCTTACCTGACGAGCGCTGGCAACATCAATTCCCGTGGTTGGTTCATCGAGAAAAAGGATAGGTGGTTGATGGATAATCCCGGCGGCAAAAGTTAACTTACGCTTCATTCCCTTGGAATAACCAGCGAACTTACGGTTGGCGGCATCGGTAAGACCGAAGGTATCCAGAAGCTCTCGCGCTCGCGTCTGGCGCTCGTTTTTACGTATACCGTAAAGAGCTGCACAGAAGGTAAGGTTTTCGAAACCCGTTAGTTCAGGATAGAGATTGCTTTCATCAGGAACTACTCCTACCAGGTGCTGGGCTGCTTTAGGATTGTTGGTGCAATCAATACCACCTATGTTTATCGTACCTGCATCCAACCGGGCAAGACCTGTGAGCAGGTTAATAGTGGTGGTCTTACCGGCACCATTAGGGCCAAGAAATCCAAACAGTTCACCATTGCTGATCTGGAAACTGATGTCGTTAACAGCAAGAACCTCGACATATCGCTTGATAAGGCCAGCTACATCAATAACTGGTAAACTATTTGATTTCACTTTTTAGTTTCTCCAAACTATTTTCACCAAGTTCGCCTTCACTAAGTTGGAAGGCTTGAGATATTAGCTCTTGAGCCTTATTCAAGGCTTCCCTTTTAACAAAGTAGTGGACACGATAGCCTCGCTTCTCCCCTTTTACTAAGCCCGCGTTTTTTAGCACCTTAAGGTGCTGAGAGACGGCTGGCTGCGTTACCCCCAGATGATAGGCCAGCGCATTTACACAAAGAGCATCCGGCTCTCTCTGTTGTGAAAGCATATTGAGTAACTTGAGTCGTGTTGGGTCAGCCAGAACGCTGAATAGCGTTGCCTGTTCTTCAATGGTTGCCTTTTTCTTCTTCAACATTTATCTCTATAA
Organism: Planctomycetota bacterium; assembly: GCA_014384025.1. GTDB lineage: Bacteria > Planctomycetota > Phycisphaerae > Sedimentisphaerales > Anaerobacaceae > NIOZ-UU13. The sequence goes on from JACNGQ010000017.1 coordinate 2,716, forward strand.
GCAATTACTAATAGACTTATACTAGCATTATAGCAGCCATTAAGTCAACGGTAACTAGATTATTTGGCTAACTAATAAACGTACGTATTGTTAGCTCAGGTAACAAAGACTCA
>JACNGQ010000163.1 GCA_014384025.1 Planctomycetota bacterium
CCGACCAGGGAGTGAACCTTGCAAATGTAAATTCGATTACTCTTGGCCTTAGCTCGGTTACCGGCGGTACAGGTATGATGTACTTTGATGATATTCGCCTGTATGCTCCGGCACCATAAGACTGGATTTGGCTGTTAACTAAAATTGTGCAGCCAATAGAGTAAATTTGTAAATTCGGGGCCTATACCGATTTGGTATAGGCCCCTTTTTTGTTTGTGTATGTTAAAAGGATTATTATTGCAAATGAGCGAATTGTTAAGATAATGTTTATATCAAACAATATATTCTTTTTAGCGTGTGTTTTATCATAATAAAGATGTTACCAAGGGGAAAAAAGGTGGAAAAAGGAGCTGGCATTATCCGGGAAAAAAAGCGGAAAATTAATAAATCCTTTCAGCTTACATTGTTAATGATACTGGTTTTTATACTTTTTGTAATGGGAGGCTGTCCCAAAACCTCTCCGCAAAGAGCAGTTAGTGAATCATCAAGGGACATTCCTGTTGCTTACGATGTGGATGTGGTGGTGGTCGGTGGAACATCAGGAGGCGTTGCTGCGGCCCTCGAAGCAGCTCAAAACGGCGCCAAAGTATTTCTCGCTGCACAGCGGCCATATCTGGGGGCAGATATTTGCGCAACGTACCGTCTGTGGCTCGAACCGGACGAGGTACCGACCCTGCCGCTCCCAAAGAAAATTTTTGCAGAGCCATCCGTCCCATTGTTGGCTCGTAACAGAATCAAATTTACCTACGAAACAGATAAACCATCCGCAGACGTCCACAAAGACACGCCGACGCCATCGTTACTTACTGACGGCAAATGGCACAGTGCGTCAAGTCAGAGCGTTCAGTACAATGGTAATGTAACCATCATCGCTGACCTTGGCGCGGAACATCAGCTTGAGAAAGTCCACATTATGTCTTATCAGCGCCGCAACCCTGCCGGTGATGACTTCGAAGTAGAAAACATTACTGTCTCCATTAGCGATGATAAACAACAATGGAAGCAGCACGCCGTCATTAAGAACCAAAGAATTGGAGAATCCCTCCCGGAACCCTGGGGACCGATTGAACTTTCAGCATCGATTACTGCCAATACGCGTTACATAAAATTCATGGTTAAAAAGAGTCCGGATGTCACACGAGTGCTTTTGGGCGAGATTGTGATAGAGGAGAAGCATTCACTCACACAGCCCGCTGAGCTCCCAGCACGAATTCCTCCGACCCCGATGCAGGTTAAGCGCACTCTGGATGAGGCACTGCTGAAAGCGAATGTCCAGTTTTTGTATGGCTGTTATGCAACAGATGTCCTTTTTGATGATGATGGCAGGGTTGCCGGCATTGTTATGGCTAACCGTTCCGGACGACAGGCGGTCAAAGCCAGGGTTGTTATCGATGCAACCTCCCGGGCAAACGTGGCGAGAATGGCCGGAGCAGCATTCAAGCAATACCCGGCAGGCTTGCAAACTTTTAAACGCATAGTTGTCGGAGGTGGAGTACGAACCAATAAAGACATACAGGCAAGAACAATATCAACTCCGGTATCGGCTAAAAGCGGCCTGGAATATACCGCCATCGAATACACGCTCAAAATACCGATGAAGGACGGCTCTTTTAATTCTTTTGCCAAAGCCGAACAAATTGCCCGTGATAAAACTTGGCATCCTAATCAGACAGATGCTTCTGAGACACTTTTTCAGGTACCACCTGACCCAATGAAGGGGGAAAAGACGCTGTCCGAATCCTGGCCGGGCGCCGAAAAAGTCGATCTGGATGCCTTCCGGCCTGAAGGTGTTAACAGTCTGTTTGTTATCAGTGGCTGTGCGGATATACCGCGAGAGGCCGCGGAGAAACTGATGCGACCGTTGGAGTTAATGAAAGTAGGTACCCGCATTGGAGCTTTGGCAGCATCCCAGGCAGAAAAAATAGCCAAAGCCGATAATGTCAAAATACTTAGTAAGACGGTATCGGGCACTACATCAGGAGATATTAGGGAGAATTTGAGTGGAATAAAAAAGACATTAACCGAAACTTTGAGAGTTCATGCAGACAAAAGGTCTGTACCCATTCTTAAAGAAGTGGACGTAGTTGTTGTTGGTGGAGGTACCGGCGGAGCACCTGCCGGGATTTCGGCGGCACGACACGGAGCCAAAACCCTCGTGTTAGAATACCTCTACGGACTCGGGGGAGTGGGAACTACGGGCTTTATCAGTAAATACTATTACGGCAATATAACCGGCTTTACTAAGGAAATGGATGACGGAATAATGAGCTTCGGGGGTAGCGGTAAGCACAAAGATGGAGGATGGAATATCATTTTGAAAAAAGAATGGTATCGCCGTAAATTGCACCAGGCCGGTGCCGAGGTATGGTTCGGTGTGCTCGGCTGTGGGGCTTTCGTTGAAGACGGTCGCCTCAAAGGTATAGTCGTCGCAACACCCGAAGGACGAGGCGTTGTACTTGCAAAAGTGGTTATCGACTCGACCGGCAACGCCGACATTGCTGCTGCCGCCGGAGCAGTTTGCGAATATACCAGCGGCTCAGTCGTTGCTGTCCAGGGGGCGGGACTTCCAGGGCATAATTTGGGCGCAGGTTATACTAATACGGACTGGACATTCATCGATGATACGGACGTTATAGATGTTTGGCGGGCATTCGTTGTCGCTAAGAATAAATTTAAAGATGCTTACGACCTGGGCCAGTTGGCAGACACTCGGGAAAGACGTCGGATTGTTGGTGATTTTGTGATGTCGCCGCTTGACATCTCCAACAATAGAACTTATCCCGACACTATTGTTATAGCTCGGAGCAATTTCGATACACATGGATTTACGATACATCCGGTATTTATGCTGAAACCGCCCGATAGAAAAGCAATGTTCGTAAATGTGCCTTATCGCTGCTTGCTTCCTAAAGGCCTGGACGGTATCTTAGTCACAGGTCTTGGCGTCAGTGCTCATCGTGATGCGATGCCCGTTATTCGTATGCAACCCGATATTCAAAACCAGGGCTATGCCGCAGGTCTGGCAGCCGCAATGTCAGTCAAGAGCGGCAGGAACCTTAGACAGATTGATATAAAGGAACTTCAGAAACATTTAATTGAGCTTGGTACTCTGCCCGAGCAGGTATTAACCGAGAAAGATTCATATCCCTTGCCACAGGAAATACTTACACAGGCTGTAGAGAGTCTTGTTAATGACTTCGATGGGCTGGAGATAGTCCTTGCACATATAAAGTACACAATGCCGCTGCTTAGGAAAGCCTATGATAACGCTGAAGATGCAAAAGTCAAACTTACTTATGCTCATGTCCTCGGGATGTTAGGGCATCCGAGCGGCTCTGATACTCTTATCGAGGCGGTGAAATCCCGCTCCTGGGACCAGGGATGGAACTACACTGGCATGGGACAATTCGGAGCAAGTATAAGTGAGCTTGACAGTCTTATTATTGCTTTAGGACGAACTCGCGACAAGCAGGGATTGAAACCAATCATTGAGAAGATTGAACAGCTCGACGCCGACAGTGAGTTTTCGCATTATCGTGCTGTAGCGATAGCACTTGAGACTCTGAATCATCCTAATGCTGCGGAGCCTTTAGCGAAACTTCTTAAAAAGCCCGGAATGGCTGGTCATGCTTTTATGGATATCAATACGGCAAGGAACCGGACGCCATCGGGACCTGTGGACACTTTGACGCGAAACTGGTCCCTGCGGGAGTTGGTTTTGGCGAGAGCTTTATACCGCTGCGGTGATTACAAAGGCATGGGTAAACAAATCCTCACCGAATATGCCCATGACCTTCGCGGTCACTACGCCCGGCACGCAAGGGAAGTACTTAAAGAACAGGAATAAATAAAAGCAAAAGATGTAAAAAGAGATTACAGGAGAAAAAGATGCCCGGAAAATATCGTTTTTCATTCGGTCCGTGGAATATTCACGAAGGTGGAGATCCATTCGGGCCAACAGTCAGGAATAGTATTGAGTTCGCTAAGAAACTAAAAATGTTTAAGAAGCTCGGCTTTGAAGGTGTGCAGTTTCACGATGACGATGCCGTGCCTGATATGGACAATCTGAGCTTTGTTGCAATTGTCAAAAAGGCAAAAGAAGTTCATTCTATGCTCGAAGGAGAGGGGCTTGCAGCCGAATTTGTCGCACCTCGGTTGTGGGAGAATGAGCAAACAATAGACGGGGCTTATACCTCGAACGACCCGGCGGACCGTCAGTATGCAAAAGACAGGAGCAGGCGCACGATTGATATCGCAAACGCCCTTGATACGAAACTGATCGTTCTCTGGCTTGCCCGCGAAGGGACATATCTCCGCGAAGCAAAGGACAGCAGGCTGGCCGTCGAGAGAATTGTAGAGGCCATCAACGACATGTTAGCCTATAATGCAGATATTGAGATTGCAATTGAGCCTAAGCCGAACGAGCCGATGGACCAGGCCTATATACCGACAACGGGGCACGCCATTGCTGTAAGCTATCTCACCAGCGATCCTGATCGCGTCGGTGTTAATATCGAAAGTGCTCATGCGATTCTTGCAGGCCTTGACCCTTCGGATGAAATGGGCTTTGCCCTTGCTTATGACAAGCTGTTTACCGTTCATCTCAATGACCAGAACGGCCTGAAATTCGACGAGGACAAATCCTTCGGCTCCGTCGATTTGCGAAGGGCATTCAATCAGGTGCGCATACTCGACCAATACGACTACGGAACAAGCGGCGAATTTGTGGGACTGGACGTTAAAGCTATGCGCACCCAGAAACCGGAGGTCGCTACAAAGCATTTGTCTAACAGCAGAGAGATTTTCCTTGAACTCGTGAAACTTGTTCAAAAGCTCGACACAACCAGGGTCGAGAAATTGATCGCCGAGCGGGATTACGAAGAATTGGATTTATTGATAATCAATCATTTGATGGGCAAATAAGACAACCGAGAATTTTCAGAAAGTGTAACTATGACAAATAATAAAACTGTTTTGAGTATAGGTGCCCATCCCGACGATGCGGAGTTTTTCTGTACGGGAACACTGGCATTGCTTGAGAAAAAAGGCTGGCAGATTCATATTGCGACAATGACGCCCGGGGACGGCGGCACAGTTCAATATAGCCGGGAAGAAATAAGCAAAATTCGCCGGGCTGAAGCTGCTAAATCAGCCGGCATTTTAAACGGCAGCTACCATTGCCTCGAAAGCAGTGACATCTTTATAATGTATGATAGGCCAACTTTGCTCAAGGCCATTGAGCTGGTTCGAAAGGTTCGCCCCACTATCGTATTTACGACAAGCCCGGCCGATTATATGGTTGACCATGAAATGGCAAGCAAAATCGCTCAGACAGCCTGCTTTGCATGTGGAATCGTGAATATCGAAACTCCCGGCGCCGAGCCATTCGAACCCATACCCTATCTCTATTACATGGACCCCGTGGAAGGAAAAGACAACCTCGGAACTAAAATCAATGCCGGCACAATAGTCGATGTAAGCAACGTTATGGATGTTAAAGAAAAGATGCTTTGCTGCCACGAAAGTCAGCGACACTGGCTTTTGAAACATCACGGTACAGATGATTATGTTATTGCAATGAAGAAGTTAGGCGCCAAGAGAGGCAGGGAAATAAACTCTCAATTTGCCGAAGGATTCAGACAGCATATGGGCCATGCATATCCGCAGGACAATATACTTAAGACCGAGCTCGGCGACCTGGTTCACATTGTATAAGGAGAGTAACTATGGCAAGAAAAATCAGTATGTTGGCGCCGCAGTGGTGGGATTATACGACACTTGATGACGAGATTCTCAATGATGCCGCTAAACTTACGGCCGAGGACATAGCCGACCTGAGCAGAGAAGGTTTTAAGGTCGTCTTCTATGACAGTCTCGAAGATTTTTACCTGGCTGAAGCACTTGAGTACATCACATCCTGGAGACAGGCCACCGCTGACAGCCCGGCTGGCCTCTGCGGGCCGATTGGGCCGACCGAACAGCTTCCACTCGCAGCACGGCTGGTAAATGAATTGAAGCTGGACCTCAAAAACGCCCATTTTTGGGGAATGGATGAATGGTACATGGATGGCACCGAAGTCCCCTTCTCACATCCATTGTCCTTCGCAAAGGCTGACATGGAGCTGTGCTTTAATCGGATTGACGATAAGCTCAAAATGCCCGAGCCCAATATCCATTTCCCGAAAGCCGATACGACAGAATACATTAAGAGTTGGGAAGGTGTTCGCTGCGTGGTTATGCAGGGAGGCCAGGGTGACATTAAACACTGGGCATTCAACGATCCGGTTAAGCGAGAAGGTAAATATCAGGACGCACCGCCAACGCCGGAAGAATTTTGCCAACTCACAACGCGCGTCGTAGATTTACACCCTGTTACTATTATGCAGAATGCCCGGACCAGCGGCGGCGGCGTGGTTACAGGCGTACCGAAACAAGCTATTACCGTCGGGCCCGTCCAAACGTGGAAGGCGAAAAAAGTCTCGATATGGCAGGCGGGCACGCACGATAATCCTTTTGGAATGAGACTGACAACCCTAATGATAAGTAAAAAAATCGCCGACAGCTCGGTCCCAATGTCTCTCCTCTCCGGGCATCCAAACGTTCAGTTTAATTTTTACAGGCCTGCCATTGGCAAATGTGAAGCCCAAATGCACTGATAGATATTGAGATATCATTACGGAAAAATCAAAGTATGGCAACAGATGTGTTGATTCTAAATACCGGGGTGGTGGATTTAAGAAGGCCGGATTTTTCATTCGCCGATAAGCTTGTCGGCATTGGCGGCCTGGCTAAGTGCAAGACCAAAGATATGCCGGGTTACTCGCAGGAGCAGTTGAGAAAATGGATAGAGCAGGGTTTCGCGACGGCAGGCGGACCCGGCAACACAGCCCCTCTGATTGCAAGGACCGGCTTAAAAGTTGCAGTTGGAGTTAATCTCGGCAAAGGTAATTATGATGGCCTGGACGCACAGGGAAGATTTTTCCACGATGTGATGACTGCAAACGATATCGACATGTTGGCAACTCATGTGCATCCTGATTTACCGACAGGGACGACCTTTATTCACAGCACCTCCGGTGACGACAGAGGCGGTATTGCGTACTTTCCCAATGCCAATAACGATTTTGATTTTGAGATATTTAAAAGTGCTGTTGAAACATTAAAACCCAGCATAGTTTACTATATGTATTCCGGCCTGTCCGATAGAGGCGACGCAAACGGAGGCCGGGACTTAGCCGATTTTATTAAATACTGTCGCAGCAAAGGCGCCGTTACCATTGTGGACAGCCATACTTTAACAGGAAATCCCGGCGAATTGATTAAGGCCGGAAAGTCGATAAAAGAATATCGCCTTTTAGAGCCCCTCATGCCTGAGGTCGATGTATTCTTTACATCCTGTGACGAGGCAAAGCTGATTCAAAATACCCTTGCCCCGCCACGAACATGGGACAAGTTTTCAGAGCACGAAAACAATCTGCACTTCCTTCAGTTCCTGACTGAAAGGTTCTGGCGAGGCCGCAACAGAACAAAACTGTTCGGAGTCACCGTCAGCAATGGTGCTTACGAGAAGCATATTGACACCGAGGATCATACCAGCGGGCCAAACAAAATAGAATCACACTTCATGGCAGGCGAGGTGGTTGACCTCGTCGGAGCCGGCGATTCGTTTCGGGCCGGGCTTATTACATATATCGCATATAATCTAAACCGGTTCAGGGACAGCTCGATAGATTTTACCGAAGCAGTGCAGATGGGCAATCTGTTCGCATCACTTTTTATTAAAGCATCTCTTGAAGATAGATATGTCAATATAAAATCTTATGACCAAATGTTGAAAGTAGTCCGCAGCGATGTGGCTTATCCGAATTTTGAGGCATTGCAAGAAGCTTTGTCTGAAACATAAATGAATAAAGAAAGGAAGTATCAATGGCCGTCAAGGACACTGGATTAAATTATAAGGATAAAGTTAATAATTACGCCCAAATCGGAGGCATCGAAACCTCAGTTTTGGACAACGGCCTGAGCAAAGGAACACGAATCGCATGGCTAAACACCGGATCCGGTCTTAGATTTAAGGTGGTTATCGACAGAGGACTGGATATCGTTGACGCCTTTTATAATCAATACAGTCTCGCCTGGCTCAGCCATGCTGGCGTAACATCTCCCCGCCCCGATGCCAACCGCGGACTTGAATGGCTTTATTCTTTTGGCGGCGGCTTATTGACAACATGCGGCCTGACTCACGTTGGCGGGCCGGAAAACGACGAGTTCGGCGAGCGAGGTCTGCACGGACGCATAAGTAATCTTCCCGGGGCAGTCGAATCGATAGTACAGCCGGACTTGTTAGCCGGAAAACTCCAAATGAGCATTACTGCCGTGATGAAACAATCGCGGGTATTCGGGCCTAATCTGGAACTCAGGCGTACTATATCAAGCACTCTCGGCCAGCCGACCGTTCGAATTCACGATGTCGTTACTAATCTCGGCAATACCCCTGCACCTCACATGATATTGTATCACTGCAACTATGGCTGGCCGCTGGTCGATGAGGGGACAGAGATTTTATGCAAAGGCAAATGGGCATCCCGTGGGCTGGATATGGACAACGCAGTATTCAACAGCAAACGCAATTTCCGAAAGTGCTCGAAACCTCTCGAAAGCCACAGAGGTGGCGGCGAAGGCTGTGCTTTTATTGATGCCACTGCCGACAAAAAAGGTATCTGCACAGCCGGTCTTTACAATCGAAAGCTCGGTCTTTCGCTTGTATTAAAATACAAGAAGAGACAATTGCCCTGGCATAGTAACTGGCAGCACTTCGGGCCAGGCGAATATGTTACCGCCCTCGAGCCGGGAACAAACCCGCCGATTGGCCAGGCCAACGCCAGAAAGCAGAAAAAGCTCATTCATATAGCTCCGGGAAAAAGCAAAACCTACGACCTGGAAATGACAGTCCTAACCGATAAAGACCAAATCAAAAGCTTTGTAAAGGCCGCGGGTCAGTAATGATGTCCGAACACATACTAACGGGTTTTGGATTCGGGCCGATCCAGGCTGGGCTGTTTCTCAAGGAAGCTTTTCAAAGCGGCCATTTTGCACGGCTGATTGTAGCAGAAATTGACGCCGCTTTAGTCGATGCAGTCAAAGCCAATAACGGAAGCTATTACCTTAACGTTGCCAAAGCCGACGGCATCGAAACGCTGAAGATTGATAATGTCGAGCTGCTCAATCCCAACATCCCGGCTGATAAGCAAATTCTCCTCCAGGCCCTTGCTCAGTCCACGGAAATAGCTACCTGCCTGCCTTCTGTTAATTTCTATGAATCGGGCGGCGGCAACAGTATTGCCTCACTTATCGCAGAAGCCTTGAAAAATAGCTCGACAAAAGCAGCTATTATATATACAGCAGAAAACAATAACCACGCCGCGGAAATACTAAAAAAAGCCGTCACCCAAAAAACCATCACCCTGCCTGAAGGTTCCGTGCAGTTTCTCAACACCGTAATCGGCAAAATGAGCCGGGTTGTGACAGACCCTGCCGAGATAGCAAATTTAAAACTCAAAACCATAGCCCCCGGACTAAACAGGGCTTTTCTGGTCGAGCAGTTCAATCGTATTCTTGTAAGCAAAACTAATATTTCCGACTTCAAACCGGGCATTGATATCTTTATCGAAAAGGATGACCTTTTACCCTTCGAGGAGGCAAAACTTTTCGGCCATAATGCAGTACACTCACTAATGGGTTTTATCGGCTCCGTCAAGGGTTATACAAAGATGACCGAGCTGGCAAACGACCCGGCTGTCATGCAAATCGGCAGAGCGGCATATTCCAAAGAATACGGTGCTGCACTTATTAAAAAGTACGCTCACCTCGGTGATGAGCTTTTTACTGACTCCGGATTTAAGGACTATACCGAAGACCTGCTAACACGAATGACAAATCCTTATCTGGGAGATACAATCGCCAGAGTCGTTCGCGATATAACACGCAAACTCGAAATGAACGGCCGAATATTCGGAACGATGCAGCTAACATTACAATCCGGCCTCGAACCAAAGAACATGGCCTTAGGTGCAATAGCAGGTATCGCCGTACTATTGGAAAAAGCCGATGAATATAATCTATCTTCTGATTTGCATGTAGAGCAATGGCAAAACTTAGACGATGCTAAAATCGAAAAAATAATAAACTGGCTCTGGTCAGGCCAAACAAACAGTTACACCAACCAAATCATCAAATACACTCAAACCGCCCTAAAACCACTCATAACTTTAATTAAATAAAAAAAGATGTTATTGCGAGCTTGCCCCTTAGGGGCGCAGCGCGGCATTCTTCAACTTTATGATTTCGACCGAACGGAGTGAGTGGAGAAATCTGGCAAGAGCCTGCCCTGAGTGTAATCGAAGGGAAATTACATTTGTACACATGCAAAAAAGACAAGCCAACGAATCTGAAATTCTCAATTCTAACTTCTAAATTCTAAATTCAATTCTTCACTCTGATTTGAAACAAAGGTTGCAAGTTTACATAACCGTCATATCGAGCGCAGTCGAGATATCTATTCAATTATCCGCCCAAAGGGCCTCCATAATTTTACTATTTACATTTTGATTTTTGATTTCTATTCTGTTATTTTCGATCCCTAAAGCTGTGATGCCTACATCTTGAAGAGTGCAGCGAGATAAAAGATAAAAAAAGTAACCGAAGTAGCATCAGAACACGGACACTGCATACGTGAGGCTTGAAAAATTGTTATTATACGGAAACCATATATACATAGTTATCAAGACAGTGTGCATTCTTTTTTTCCATATTTTTGTTGTCAATGGCCATTTTCAAGAATATCTTATCCGCTGTTCTCAGTAAAAACATATAATAACATGTTGGCCTGCAAGAAAGAGGAATATGAGACCATGAATCCAAAGATCGTTATCAGGAACGAGACGCATGGCGATGTTTGCGCGATAACTGAGGTGACTATCGCAGCGTTCAAGACCTTGGAGATCAGCAACCACACGGAGCAGTTCATCATCGAGGCGCTACGTGCCGCCAAAGCTCTTACGGTATCGCTGGTCGCAGAAATGGATGGCCGAGTGATAGGGCATATTGCTTTTTCTCCCGTGACCATTTCCGACGGCACACCGAACTGGTATGGCCTTGGACCTGTTTCCGTTTTGCCGGAGCACCAGCGGAAGGGCATCGGCAAAGCACTCACAAAAGATGGGTTGTCACGTCTGAAAGATATGAATGCTCAAGGATGTTGTCTCGTGGGACACCCGGATTACTACAGGAAATTCGGGTTCAAGAACGTCTCTGGACTTGTGCATGAGGGAGTGCCACAGGAGGTCTTCTTCGCTCTGTCTTTCGACGGGCATACTCCGCAGGGCATTGTCGATTTCCACGAAGGATTCAAAGCGGATGGCCAACAAGAGGGTGGAGGCGACGCTTTACAGCGCACCTGACCCTTGGCGTTATGTGTAAGTATGTACGGAAGATAAATGGATAAAATTTTATTAGAATATAAAAAACTTTAAAATAAGGTAAAACTATGAAGCGACGAACCTTTATTAAGAAATCAGGTATGATGCTCGGAACGATGGCCGTTTCACCCGTTTTAGGCAATATTGATGCAATACATGAAAATGATTTTCCCTTAATGGATTTGCACGTTCACACTACCAGGCAGTTTACAATTGAACATGTAATGGATATTGCAAAAAAAAAGAGGTGTTCGATTCGGTATTGTTGAGCATCCTGCCACATGGGCAATTAAAAACGATGATGACCTGAAGAAATATATCGATAGACTCCGTCGATATCCTGTCTATATTGGATTGCAGCCCACCGATCTTGGATGGTCTAAAAATTTTTCACCTCAGTTATTAGCCCAGCTCGACTACATACTAATGGATCCACAAAGAGTTCCAATGAAAAATGGTGAAATATTAAGTATTTGGAAGTTTGATACTTATGTGGAAGACACAAATGAGTTTATGGCCAGGTACATGGATTACACAATGGAAATTTTAGAAAATGAACCTTTGACCATATTTGGATGGCCGCTTTTTCTGCCTGTATGTATTGCTCGTGATTACTATACGTTGTGGACAGCCGAACGTATGAAACAAATAATTATGGCCACAAAGAAAAGGAATATTGCTATTGAAATAAACGACATGTCCCACACACCACATGAAGAATTCATTAATATGGCCAAAGAACAGGGTTTGAAATTTGTTTTTGGCTCCGATGCTCGCAATCAAATTGCAGGACGATTATCCTATTGCAAAAAAATTGCAAAAAAATGCAATCTTACCAAGGAGGATTTCTATGTCCCGGAAAGGATTGTTGAATAAGACTCTTAAACAGTTGTCAGCAATTTTCTTTTAGAGTTCCCTGCGGCGTTCAATGTTTCGTTTCTTTTTGGCTTGTTGACAGTGATTTTTTTGCCGCAACTGAATACCAGCGTTATGTCGCCAAAGGTGCTACCCGATGGATACAACAAACATCGAAACAAACAACCTCAGACTGGTTCTCCAGTCACCCGAAGATACCCGCGCGCAAATCGACGAAATGACCCCTTCCGAAAAGTCGGAGTTGTCAGCCGATTGGCTGGCGCTTGTTGATTCCGCGACATCAGCAGATCCTTGGATACATAGATTCGCATTGGTGCAACAGGCAGACAATGCCGTCGTCGGGAGTTGTGGCTTCAAGGGTCCGCCAATACCCGATGGCGTTGTCGAGATCGCCTATGGAGTCGCCCTCGATTATCAAGGCAAGGGATACGCCACAGAGGCGGCACAAGCATTGGTCTCCTATGCTTTCAGCAACAGCAAGGTTCGGGTCGTCCGAGCACACACTCTCACGGAAGCGAACGCCTCGACACGTGTTTTGACCAAATGTGGTTTTCAACGAATTGGCGAGGTTATTGATCCGGACGATGGTCTGGTATGGCGGTGGGAAAAACAGAAATACACATAACATCGTGGTTCAGTTCGACGCCCCTGCCGCGTCGCGACTGACCACGTGCATTGGAGGAATACATGTCAGACGAGAAACCTATTCTTAAAGACCCTGACCAGTATCCAACCGAAGAAGTGATCTATTCCTGTATTGGAAAAAGGAAAGCGTTGTGGATTTCGTTTTTCGATACCCTTCATGAGCATCATCCCGATTTTTTAGAAGAATGGAGATATTATAAAGACGGCAAAAACTGGCTGATGAAAGTGACCCGGAAATCGAAGACGGTATTCTGGCTTTCCGTATGGAAAAATGTTTTTAAAATCACATTCTATTTTTCGGATAAGGCCGAAGAGTTAATCAATCAGAGTGATATTTCGGATGACCTGAAGAAAGAGTTTAAGAACGGGAAACGGTATGGGAAGATACGTGGATTGACGATCGTTTTCAGGAAAAAGAAGGATATCGAATATGCCGATTCATTGATCGCCGTCAGGCTTAAGATGTGAATCTACACAGTTTCACGCCGATAGATACCTGACAACTCAATTCATCAGACCCGCTGGCGCGGTCCGATGATCTCGAACGTTAGAAGTTTCGTAATTGAACCCCCAAGAGATGAGAACGGTCTTTTGAGGATTTCTTTCTTTGAAAACGTTTGTGTTCCCTGTACCCCGGAGTTTACCCTCGGTGCGTATTTACCTGCTTGCCTGCGGGGATCGGGGGCTTTGTGCTGCCTGCGGTTCGCACTATCTTAAATCACTTCACCACTTTGTGTCTGCGAATATCTACCTGCCTATAAGGCAGCTCATGCTGGCCTCAGGTAGAAATGCTATATAATCTCAATCCCAATAATCAATAGTCAATAATCCATTGCTCCGCTGTATCTAAGCCATAAACATATAAGGTTATTGAATTACCCCAACAAGGATTAGATGTTGATAGGATTACCCTTACTACGGCGTTTTAGGGCTGAGGGTATCCTTACGAGACATATGTACCGCAACACCACCAGCAATAAGGGCACTGATGATTGTCGCTATAGCAGCCGATGTGAACCAGCCACCTGCCGATGTTCCTTCTGGCTTGGGCAGTTCCTCCTTCAACTTCGTAATATCTGTTCTTAACTCCGCTTTCTGTGATTCT
>JACNGQ010000016.1 GCA_014384025.1 Planctomycetota bacterium
AGGAAAGTCTCTTAACTGTGAAGTGGATTTGTCCGATTCACGCTGAACCAATACATATGGATTAACAACATCGTTCATTACTATAAACCAGCTTCTCTATTGAGGGAATCTTTTCAAAGCCTCCAGTTGCAATATTGGTTCCCAGCAAAGACGTTTATATACTCGAAAGCCGGTTTCCACATATGTTTTAGCTACTTTCTCCAAGTTGCATTTTGCGATATTACTACTTTGAGGAGCATAAGACTATGCTTCGGGTTTTAAGACGTCACCAAACATCCTCACAATCCGTCTCGACTACAGCTATAAAGCAGACTCCGTCCCTGTGGGTTGCAATAGGGATTTTCCAAAGCCCCCTACAAAGCAACAACATATGTGCCTCTTGGACATGTTAACCACAGGTTGTATTATTAAGCTATTACGAAGTTCCACAGTACTGTTTTCGCATAATGCCTTAGTCGAAAGCACATCTGCAATGAATACACACATTTTACGAACACAGGGATACCATAGAACACAAAATGTGCCCTTCAGTAAACAATTACTAGTGCGTCCGTGCTGTCCCGGCAAAAAGCAACGTGCTTCGACACTTCAGATTTCACTACACTTTCCGCCGACCACATCTCCATTCCGGACTTTTATTATACAGATTATCCTCTTAAAATGCTACACTTTTTTTGTAATTTTTAAAGTTTTTTTTGAAATTCCAACCTCATTCAATGATCGGTATATTACAGCACATGAATCGCCGTTTATGCTTTCATCTTAAATAACCTATAATCCCAATTATAATAGTGAAAACGCAGTTTTTCAATCAGTGGAGAATATGTTTTTACTATCAGGTGAACTACTCTTGCTTATATCGGGGAATCCCCTATGGAAGGAGTAAAACGGAAATAAGAAAAGAGGAGCCTGAAAAAACACCCGCAGGGGGCAAAACGATACTTTTTGAACAGTCCCAAGGCTTATATATAGGCTTCAATTCCGGGTGTTGAGAGGCTGTGTTAACTACCGTTTCTACCCGATATGTGTATGGCGGTTATTGTCTTTGAATACTTTTGAAAAACGCCCCGGCAGCAGGACTCCACCTTTTTGCTTTATTGACTGCCGGCCATACTTGAATCGACGCCATTGCTGGAGCAGAAGTTATATCAACAGAAACCGAACCTGAGCTTATCCCATCAATACCACCATTACTGATAAACAAACCACCAATAAAGTCAATATCTGCATTTACTACGTTTGGATCGATTACTATTCTCTGGCCAATTTGTGCAAGCCCGTTAACCAACAACGTACCACCATCTCTGATGACCATTTCGCCATTAACTAAAAGAGCCGGAAAATTCTTCACGGCGGTAATTACATTATTCGCGCCGCTTATCTTCAACATACCATTAACCACAAGCATACCATTAATATTCACCCCACCCGTCAATTCAATATCGCCGCTGCAGTAACGAATCCCCGCAGGATTTCCTGCAGAAGGATTGAAGTTTCCCGCCGGGTGATTAGCATCAATAATTTCCACCGACGAATAGCTTGTCGAGCCGATATAATACGTCGGGTCAAAATTACCGCTCACTAGATCGGGCCAATTCACGGGTGACTGTGTAACAGATTCATTTTTCTGCCCCAAAATATTCGCTCCTGTTACAGTGCCGCTTGCAAACGTATCGCCGTTAATAATGCCGTTATTTGTCAAATTGCCGTTACAATAGACATCACCATTGATGGTAATTTGTCCAGAAATCACCGTACCCAATCCTGTCCAATATGCTATGCACGGGTCGAGCCGCAATTCAGCTCTTATATTGCTGCGGCCAATCTTCTCGGCATTCCTCAGCCGATACGAATTACAGTCTATAATATAATTACAGCGATTTGCAGGATCACGAACAACTGCAACGTCATAATAATCATTGCCCGCAACCAATTGCTGGCCTGTTGCTCCTGTCCAATATTCTGAACTAATATCTTGCGGATTAAGAATAAGCCCTTTAGCATGCTCCAAACCTGATTCAGCTAAATAATCCATCTGAATCCGAAGTGCCATATTCTGACCACAGGCTAATTCTACATCGCTTCGTGACAAAAAGCCTAAAGACGAAATTGTTATTACCATCACAATAAACAAGACAATAAGCAGTGCTGCGCCTTTTTTGCCAATTTTAGTTTTTAGACCTGTCATAATCTAATCATCCTCACTCGCTATAAAGTATTGACCTTATACTGCCACCTTTCAAACCAAAATCATACATAAGCATGGTAAAGAGTATAAAAATTGGCCCCCTCTAACCTTATCCGAAAAGCAACCCTTAACTCCATATAGATTATCGGCTTAACTGCTGTTGCACTTAACAGGTTATCGGCTTTTTTGCTACTGATTTTACCCACCATCACTCCCGATTTGCTTATGATAACAACTGCAATAATAGACCGGCTTATACATCAAAATGTGGTTCGGTCATGAACCGTTCCAAGTTACCAAGCGGAACAAGCTACATAAACAAAGTATATCAAGTAATATCCAGAATTCTGCCCCAATAAGGGGCAATCCTAAGAGGCTTCTCCCATAAGAAAGGATGTTATTAAAAAGTAGAAAATATTGTCCTCAGATCGGATTTATTATTGACATTGGTAAGAAATCCCAGATAATAGTTGTAAAAGCCGTTTTTGAGAATGTTAAAGAGAAAATAGTGGATAGAGCACACGCTATTGAACGAGGTGGCGAAATATGAAAAAGTTAGTTACAATGTGTTCGTTTGGTGTCAATTGGCGCTTTAAAACCGGCCAGGGATGGGCGCTTTAAAACCAGCCAAAA
>JACNGQ010000380.1 GCA_014384025.1 Planctomycetota bacterium
CACAGATCGAAGTATGTTGTTGTGAATACGTTGATCGCTTACGGACTATCCTACAACCGGTTGTCTGACCGCGGGCATCTGATCCCAGGTACGATCATCCAGTATCCGTCCAGCCTTCTTCTTGTGGACTCCTCCCCACTGTTTAAAGAAAAACGGAACCTGTTGTTCAAGACACTGATTACGGATACCGCGCACCCAGTCGATAGCCATGGGCCGGGCACCTGGCCCGGATTCTCCGCCTACGATCACCCATTCAATGCCGAACAGGTCCAGCTCGCCAAGATCATCCAGTAAGGGCTCAAGCGAGAGGAATTTAATGCCGGCTCCGGTTGCTCGCAGATAGTCAATCCGATCCTTGTAGTTGCGGCTTTCGACGGTTACACCCATCCAGACATTCTCCGGCCAGTCCAGAACCGGTGACACTTCCATCAGACGTTTAGCTCGTTTAGTGAGCACTTGAAAGAGATGGTAATCTGCTTGCCTCATAGTCGTAAAAACGTCTCGTATGAAGTCAAGCGGGACATTCTCATGAAACAGATCACTCATGGAGTTCACAAATATGATCTGTGGCTTTTTCCAACGCAAGGGTATATCTAACGATTCGGGATGGCAGGTCAATCTGAAGCCGTTGCGGTAGTTCTTCTGGCCCATGGCGTGCAGACGCTTTGCCATGCGTTCAGCATAGCAATTGCGACATCCTGTACTTATCTTGGTACACCCGGTGACGGGATTCCATGTTGATTGTGTCCATTCTATAGCTGATCCAGATGCCATTGGCTAAATTACCGATCCTTATATTTATTGAAAATATGTTGTACGATCTTGCTTCCTGTTTTGTTTGGGCTGGCAAAGAATAGGTAATACACTATTCCGCCTTTTGTGTTCCGCATAGGAATCGGCTGGGGTACATACGCAAACCCGGCAATCTTGTTTAATCTTTCACGGAACGCTTCGGCTACGGCTTCGTTCGACGTCTTCTCTTCTATTGTATCGAACAATCCCGGTGTTTTTCTATAGGCAACTTGTCGCCAAGTGTCATCGCCCCAGAAGATATTCATACGGGCAATTTGGTCCTCTTCGACCTTTTCAGGATTATTCCAGAGAACATTCATGTTCATGTCCATGAGTGGGAAGTTGAGAAAAACCTCAATTGCCTTTGACTGTCCCGCCATGCTTATTATGTCCCAATCCAAGTGCAATCCGTAGGGATCAAGAACACACAAAGCACGCTTGTATTCCTTGTATTGTATAGCCGGGAGTACTTTATCGAGCAATATGCGATTACAGTCTCCCTCGTAGACATCAACATTTGGTGATCCTGAAGTGATTTCCTTGAGGAGATCTACCTTATCACCGTCCAGATCAATGAAATGGTAACCGCTGAACGGAGGTTTTACGTTAAAGGCATTGGTAGGGCTTCCAGGTACAAACTCACCAGTGCTCTTAGAAACATGGACACCTGCCCCGGCAAATCCGTCGATATAGTAATATCGGAATGATTTCTTGTTCATTATTGTAGAATAGGCCGAAGCATACTCTTTAATGATGTCTAGTTTTATCTCTGACCAGTACCCAATCTCGTCAAACTTAACTGCCATAATAAGCCTCTAAATGTGGATATTTCACGGGTCATCAACGACTATTTGGACCTCTCGCAGTCATTACCACCCTCCTATTCGCGGATTATTGTCATCCTTGAGCCCCGCGCAGCGGAGTTAGCTAAACTCCGTCCCCGTCGGGCGCACAAAGAACCCCTATTTTAAGGTGTCAACGGTCTGAAGATCAAACCGCGAGACCTAGGCCTGCTCGATACGGGGTGAAAGATGCAATCTCAAGTAGTATGGGCAGAACACTCCAGCACCTATGGCATATCTCGTTGCTAAATTGTCTATCCTTTGGACCTGCAAATCCAATTGGCAATTGTCCCAATTAATCTGTGTAAGTCAAATCTGAAATCCCAGGATAAAAGAAAATTATTGGGCTCTCTTAAGGAATCTGTGGGCCATGTGATTGATTATTTGCTATTGTCCCTGCTTTCGCAGGGATGACAATATTATTGATTATTGATCTTTTCTCTGTGGCCCAAAGAATCCGCGTAAATCAGCGTTGATCTGTACTACAATCCCTTCACACTTCAATTCATCTGTGACAGAGTCCCCATCACAGCAACAAGCCCAACGTCCTTTCGCAGAGTCTTTTCGAGAAAAGGACATTTCCTTCCCTTGCCCTTCATAAGCTATGGGCAAGGGAAAGAAATAGGCCCAGCAAGCAATTTAGTGTAGCATCGAGCGCAGGGTCTTCAAAAGCCATGCCACCAAGGAACGACTGGCGTGGCCTTTGTTACCGCCGAGCCGATGCGGAACGGGTCGTCTTGGCATAGTAACAATAGTCAAGTTCTTTCCGTTATCATTCTCCTGACATTTCGCACCACTGTGACCGCTCGATGGGGTGCATCGGCAGCAGAGAATCCCCCTCACCTGCCACCAAAAAACAATCGGGGCCTGTACCGAATCAATCAGTACAGGCCCCCAACTTATCAAGTCACAATAGTCCGGCCTTCGTTTACTGACAAAGATACAGTCATTCAGAACAGACGCGCTGTCCGTCCTCAGGCCGGAGCGCCAATGTTACGGTGCGAGGGACAGCTCAAAACCGTTCATCACGAAGAACTTCAGGTGAACCGGATCAGCGGATTCCGTACCTGACGTCATACTGAAGGACAGGCTGATATCGTTTACACCATCGGAAACCATTATCGTGGAGAAAGTAGTCACATTTGCAAAGTCCATCACTACATCGGGGTCGCCATTCCTC
>JACNGQ010000179.1 GCA_014384025.1 Planctomycetota bacterium
CTAACGATCGGCTGATGCCTCTGAATTGCCAGTTTCCGGATCTCAAGAATTATTAAGTAAGCCACATTTTGATCAAATTTTATACCTGCTTCTGAAAACCGCTTATCCCTAAACAAGTCGAAGGTTATATCTTGTGTCATAACATCTCTTGGCAAGCAATCGTTACTTATAACTTCAACAAATAATCGTGTGTTATCGAGATCAGATTTTATTCTATCAGTAATTTTATCGTGTGAAACTGGTATAATGTCACCTCTGGGATTTTCAGCCACAAGTACAGCAATGAATGTAAAAAGATCATTTTTTATTTCATTAAGCTTTTTAGACACGGCTTTATTATTAGGAATCTGTTTATTAAGAAAAAGACAAACTTCAAACGCCTGATGCTTCTTTTCAGTGTTTGTTTTGTCTAAAGACGGATCGTATAGACAGGTTAGTGTGCTATTCAACGTGTCATTGTTTATATGTGCCAAATTGACTTTAATAAAAGGAAGTATCATAGCTATATTTTGATCGTCGATGTAAAGTTTCTGGAGGCTATTTAAGCAATCAGTAAAGTCATCATTTATTGGCAATTTGCATTCTTTATATTTATTGACAAAAGTTAGTGCCGTTTTATGATCTCGACTTGCCAATGAAGTCTTAATTTCAACTATATAAAGTTTCTGGAGGCTGTTTAAGCAATTGGTAAAGTGATCATTTATTGGTAGTTTGCATTCTCTGTATTTATTGATAAGAGTTACTGCCGTTTTATCATTTCGATTTACCAATAAGCTCTTAATGTCTGAAATTAATGCAGTAGATGCATTGGTTTCACAGCTTTCAACAATGCTGTTTACATCCTTGAGGTGAGGCGTGAGTATACTAAGGTTTTGTAATTTGGCTTTTGTTTCCAATATATCCTCAGCTTGACTCCTAATGTGTGGCAAACTGTTACAGTTGCAGGGAAGAGTGTCTATTGACTTAACAGCTATTTCCATAGCATTCTGAGCATTCTTAAGTATGAATTTCCTGGCGTCCTTATTGCTTGGATCATGCTCCAGAGCCATAATTGCATTTTTAAGGCTATCATAATGACTACCCGTTTTTTGCAGTTCAATCGCTGACAACATCACATTTTTTGACATCATCTGTTTCTCTGTAGCACAACTGTACGAGAAAAACAGGAAAGCAAGTAAATATAAGATATTGCTCACACGACGTTTCATTTCCTCCTCCTTTCCATAACCCAGTGTTGTTTGTCTATAAGTTGAAGTTGGGGTCGGGCCACGGCAACTTATTGATATCTAAAGATTAAGGTTCGAGGAATAGGTGTTTTCAAGCTCTATATCCTCTTTTTCGGCCTCGAAAAGGGCGTTACGTTATAGGGAGCAGGTCCCTCCCGGACCTGATATCCCCCGCCACCCTGTGTGATCTCTCTCCCTTTGGCCCGAAAGCCCAAAAGTGCCTTCACCTTCTCTTTGACTTTTTGCGGGGCTACCAGATGTAGCCTGGAATGTCATGTCGCTTCGCTCTTGCCATAGACTGCTAGAATCTAGAGGGACGTCCTTAAATAGTTAAATAACTTTGTTCCTGGAGTCGTTATTGGATTATTTAAGGACGTCCCCCTTTCCACGTTGTTAAACAAGAGCCACTAAGGCCTATGCACCTACCTTGCGATGATCTTGTCCCCAGCCATCAAAACCCATTCACCGTTGATTTCGACTTCCGATATGCCAACTGACTGGGCAGTATAAGATACGAGGAGTTGCTTCAAGGTTTTAAGGTCAACATTCCGATTAATGTGATACTCGGGCTTGCAGCGCCCTTGGGGGTCTAAATGCCAAATGTGTGTGAGACGTTGGAATTGTTTTTCGCTGCAATGAGGGCATTCGACAGGCTGGAACTCATTCTGTACAATCCATCTGGAACCATCTGCGAATGAATACTCACGCACCGTCTTCTCTTCATCAATCCAACTGCTCCTCGGCATGTTACCCTCCTGGTCGGGTAGCCGGGGGATGTTACCATCCCCAAGCCCCCTAAGAACGGTGCGTGACAGTTTCCCGTCACACCGCTCAAGCCTCCGCTAAGGTTTCCCTTGTTGGGATTCCCGCAAATTAATATTTACTTCACGTTACCGCATGATCGTCAGAATAGCCATAGGCATGCAGAGCGCACCATCTCACCAAAACAGTGGACGTCATTTGCTTTCTCTGCTTTCATCTGATTCAGTCATCTTTCACGTGACCGGAGACCGGCTGAACGTCTGCCTCCTTACGGAGCCGGGAATGTCTCACCCGGTATCCCAACCATTACAGCCGGGCATTCGCTTCTTTCAGCATCCTTTTCCAGCCCGCCAACAGCATGCCTTGATGAAGTTGTTAGGTGTTTTCTATTGTAGTTTCAACTCGATACGCTCATCATCCATAAGGATGACTGATGCATCCAATACTTGTTGTCCTGATATATCTTTATTTTTATAGGCCTTTACAGTCTTTTTCGGAATCATGAATCTATATTCAATTGGTCTTTCTTTTGCGTATTTGTCAACAAAGCTTTTTGTATGGCCTACTACAGTGAGATCGTAACCATAAAACAGATTAAATTCGGAAATATTTTCATTAAGTGGACTTAAGACCTTTCTAATCACTTCATCAAAAAGCCGCTTGCCTACATCATATTTATCAAGTTTCAAAGAATTGTACACGCTTAAATTCATAAACTTAAATTGCAGATAATTGTTGTCTTTAAATGGTACCAAATTAACTGAATGAACCTTCAGAATCGATTCGCTTGAGAATTTCTGTAAAATAATCAGATTAATA
>JACNGQ010000390.1 GCA_014384025.1 Planctomycetota bacterium
ACAAACCCAATTCAAAGCCAATTCAAACCCAATTTAACCCAAAACAAAGCCAATTAAAGCCAATTCAAACCCAAAACAAACCCAATCAAACCCAATTTTCCGTCTTTAAATCTGCTGTCTGTAGTCTTAAACTCGACATTCTCCTTGACCTCATCCTTATAGACCATTACAATGTATTTTTAATCAACATTTTTCACATTTAAGGATAAAACATGCAGCTTAAGTTGAATTTTCTCGGCGCAGTTCAAAACGTTACAGGCTCACGCCACTTATTACAGGCCAATGACACGAAGATTCTTGTCGATTGCGGCCTCTATCAGGAACGCCATTTCAAGGCGAGAAACTGGGAGCCATTTGAAGTTCCCCCGAACAGTATAGACGCCGTCCTTTTAACTCATGCGCACCTGGACCATTGCGGCCTGCTGCCAAAACTCGTAAAAGAAGGATTCAAAGGTAAAATATACGGTACATCTGCAACAGGAGAAATTGCACAAATAATTTTATTTGATTCAGCCAAAATACAGGAAGAAGATGCCGAGTACAAACGCAAAAGACACGCCAGGGAAGGCAGAAAAGGTCCTTTCCCTGTAATACCGCTCTATACTACTCAGGATGTCGAAGTTTGTTGTCCGCTTTTTTCACCGGTTAAATATAAACAACCGATACAGCTTGCTGATGGCCTTGTAGCAACTTTTTTCAATGCCGGCCATGTTCTCGGCTCATCCATAATACAAATTAAGGCAAAAGCAAACGGCCAGGAACGGACTATCTTGTTCTCCGGGGACATGGGCAGGCCGGACAGGCCTATTGTGCAGAACGCCGCTTCTTTTGAGCAGGCCGATTACATACTTATTGAGTCAACATACGGTGATAGGGTCCACAAGGGAAAAGAAGATACCAAGAAAATGATTGCCGATGTTATCAACTCAACAAGGCCCGGCGGCAATATTGTAATACCAAGCTTTGCACTCGAACGCTCGCAGGAGCTTCTATATTATATTAATGAGCTGATGCTCGAAAACTCAATCCCGCATTTGAAGGTTTTCTTGGACAGCCCGATGGCTTCAAGAATCACAAAAGTCTTCCAGAATCACAAAGAGCTTTTCGATGAAGAAATGACCGAACATGTCCGTCAAAACGAATCTCCTTTCAAATTCCCTGAATTAAAGATAACAGGAACTTCAGACGAATCGAAAAGAATCAACCATATTTCAGAAACGTGCATTATTATTGCAGGCTCCGGAATGTGTACCGGGGGAAGAATCAAACACCATCTGGTTAATAATATCTCAAATCCGATAAACACTATAATGTTTGTTGGATATCAGGCCGAGGGCACACTTGGCAGACTGATTATAGACGGCAAAAAGGAAATAAGAATACACGGTGAGAATCACCAGGTCAAAGCAAGAATTACCCGGATAAACGGATTTTCAGCCCACGCTGACAGAAATGAACTTTTTACCTGGTTAAGCAAACTCAAAAAACCGCCCCGTAAAGTGTTCGTCGTACACGGTGAAACAAAAAGCGCACACAAATTCGCCGATTACATCAGGGAAAAAACAGCCTGGCAGGTCGTTGTTCCGGCCTATAAGGATGAGATTGTTCTCGATTAGTCAGTTCGGAGCTTGCGGAGAATGTCCCAATATGCCCCCCGCTGGCCATTCTTGATTGCCTCGGCCAGTTCCAGGTTATCATTATAATTGTGGTCCTTTGATTGACCACTCTCAAGCGCTTCCGGCTCTGTCGGCTCAAAAAATCTTTTGTCACCGGCAATGAAATCTTTCACGAGTCTTGCCGGCTGCGAACTTAAAGCTTCCGATATATAGAAGGTCGGCTGGAAAAGATCGACAGGCCCTGAATACTTTCGATGTATATTAGAATTAGTCTCCGCCGGGCCTTCGTTCGCCAGGATATTGGCCATTGGAGTACCGGGATAAACTCTGATACCAAGTGATGCACCGGCACAATCAGGGTCAATCTGCTTAATAAAATCTACCGTCTCCGAAACGGTTTCCGATGTTTCTCCCGGCCCGCCGAACAGCAAATCTATCATAACTTTTATATCATTATCACGGCACCATCGCACTGCCCGGGCAAGGTCGTCTTTATTGTGAGGCTGGTTGTAAGTCTTCAGCATCAAAGAGCTCGCCGAGTCGCCTGTAAAATTAATACCTATGCAACCGGCTTTTCTCATAGCTTTAGCAAGCTCAGCATCAAAAGGTAACACCGCCATATATGTGTACCATCTCAGGCTTTTACCAATCGAGCGCCGAATAAATTCTTCGCAGACCGCATACGCGTGCTTTCGAGGAATATTAAATTCAGCATCGCATAAGTGCAATACTTCGATTCCCTGGGCTATAAGGGATTGGGCTTCATCAGCAACCTCTGAAGGTTCTCTGAGCCTGATTGCCGCACCTTTGGACAAATGGTCGGCACAATAAATACATCCGCGATCACAGCCGCGCTTTGTCTCAAGACCACATTGCCCCCCCTTCTCAAAATAAGCCGTATTATCGATTTGGTCTCGATTCGTCGGCAGAGAAAGTGGATTAGGCCAGCTTGGTCGATTGCTGTAAATATCCCCTTTAGCTCGCCAAATTAAACCTTCGACACGTTCAAACCATCTCGATTGCTGTAACTCGTTGAAAAGTGACACTATTGCCTGCTCACCATCGCCGCAAATCCCAAAATCCACACCGGTATATTCCACAATACGCCGGGCAAAGATGGAAAAACCGACTCCGCCGATTACGATTGGCGCATCGGTCATTTTGCGTATTTTACTTATAGTCTCTGCCAGGTCAGGGACAAAGCATCTAGCGCTCGGCCAAAAACAATCATCCGTATTGCGAAACGAAATCCCCACCAATTGTGGGCTATGCGCAGCAAAATATCCCTCAAGCATTTCCAGCGGATTATCAGACATGCATAAATCCACTATCTCAACATCAATCCCGGCTCTTTCGGCACTCCCTGCAATGTAGTCAAGGCCGATGGGCCCTATCGGAGGGAGCATTCTGTTTGTGTTAATCAACGTCAACATATATATACAGGAACAAGGATATTTGCATTACCGGTGTAATCAGGGTTAATCCTGGCTTTCTTTAGCTTTTTTCCTGCGCTCTGCAAACCAGCTCATCAGGATACCCATCTCAAACAGTGCATAAAGCGGTATAGCAAGAGTTATTTGAGAGATAACATCCGGCGGAGTAGCTACTGCTGCAACTACAAAGACACCGAGCAGTACGTATTTTCTCGAGCTGCGTAGAGCCGATATTGAAACCAGCCCAGTCCTGTTCAGGATAAATATTGCTATAGGTGTCTGAAAACCAAGCCCAAAGACCAGCATAAGCAAAGTAATAAAGGACACATATCCCTGTAGAGTCCATGAAGTCTCGACATCTATCCATTCGCCGAACTTTAAGAAGAATTTAAGAGAAAGAGGGGCAACTAAAAAAAGGAAAAACAGGGCTCCTGTTACAAATAATATCACCGAAAAAGGTACTGCTATCTGCACGTATCGTCTTTCATTCGGATACAACCCCGCCGCAACGAACATCCATAAATGATAGAATACCCACGGTGATGTTAGTATCAACCCCGAAATAAGGGATATTTTCATATATGCGACGAATGAGTCGGCCACACCAATAACAATGAGTTTATTATCAGGCTGGCAGTCATAGTACGGTTTTTGTATGAATGCAAGAATTCGAGGTCCGAAGATAAGGCAGATAATAGCTCCAAGAGCCAAACCCATTAATGCCAATATCAACCGCGCTCGCAGTTCCTCAAGATGGTCCCCCAGACTCATAGTGCTATCGAGGGGGTCTTGTTTCTTCTTCTTTTTGTTCTTGCCCATCTTATTCTATAAGGTGAGTCTGAAGAAACTCTCCGCTTAGATGTGTTAGCTCATAGTCTCGGATTCATCTAACCCGGCGGCGTCCTTGGTCTCTTTTACAACCTCGTCCTTGATTCCACGCACATCACTTGCTAAATCGTCGGTGCTTTCTTTCGCTTCGTTAATGCCCTTCTTGAACTCGGTTAGACTCTTTCCTACGCTCCGGGCTATCTCCGGCAATCGTCTGCCGAATATCAGCAAGGCCACAATGAGGATAACAATCCATTCCCACCCACCGGGAATTCCGCCCCAGGACAGGATATATTGCATATGTTCAGTCATTCATTAATCTCCTAATTTATCTTCTCAGCATTATAACATCATCTGAGTTGTTTTGTCAATAGTAACGATAAACTTAATTTCATTGACACAAAATCCGGTAAAAATATAATGTATCTTCGTATCAGGGTCAAGTATATAGTTTTAAAGGAGTTGGCCATGAGTACGGTTTCCGGCCGAAATAGACATCTCGAATCTGTCATAAGTATCCTCCTATTATCGACTCTTTTCCTTATCGGGCAGGGGATTTTCATTAAGCAGTTTCAAACAAAGACAAAGGAGAAATATTTTGAATAACACACGATTAATCACAGGCATTTTATTTACAACCTTGTTAGCCGCAGTATCCGGTGTTCAGGTCATGGCACAGGAAACAGTCATTGTCAGGCCAAAGGAAATTGACGATATCCTCACAAATCCCGGTATCGGCTTTATGACATTTCAGAGATTCAACGGCGACGATTTAAATGCGGCAAAAGGCTGGACAGAGGGCAAGCCTATAGTTTATCAGGAATTTGACGGCAATTTGGAAAATAAAGACCACCCGATGACAACGATAGCATATTTCAGAATTTACTGGAAGTTCATCGAACCGCAAATGGGCAAATATAGCTGGGACCTGATAGATAAAGCCCTCAAAACAGCTCGCCAACGTGGTCAGACCCTAATGCTGCGCATCGCCCCTTATGGAACAGGTACCGAAAATGACGTGCCTAAATGGTATCGTGAAATGGTTGGCGAGAAAAAAGATTGGCCCGAGAAAAAGTGGCAGGTTGACCCCGAACACCCATGGTACGTAAAGCATTTCGGCACTATGATAAGACTTCTTGGCCGGCACTATGATGGGCACCCGGACCTTGAAAGCGTGGACGTATCAATTGTCGGAGCCTGGGGAGAAGGCGCTGGCTCTGATTTGCTCAGGCAGAAAACAAGGGAGGCATTGGTCAATGCCTATACCGACTCCTTTAAGAAAACACCTCTTGTCATGCTTTTGACTGACAAGAAAACAAATACTTATGGCCTTTCCAGAGCGGACCTCGGCTGGAGGGTCGATTGTCTCGGCGATATGGGAGGATTCACTCCCACATGGTCGCATATGAACGATTATTATCCCCAGGCAATCATCAACTTCGGAATGCAGGACGCCTGGAAAAAAGCCCCCGTTACCCTTGAGGTATGCTGGGTGATGCAGCACTGGAAAGATATGGGATGGGATGTTGACCATATAATCGATGAATCACTCAAGTGGCATATTTCCTCTTTCAACGCCAAATCCTCGCCGGTACCGAGCGAATGGCAGCCTTCAGTCAACAGGTGGCTTAAAAAAATGGGATACAGACTTGTTCTCCGCAAATTTACATACCCCGACAGGGCAAATCCCAACAGTAAAATGTCTTTCACTTCATGGTGGGAAAACAAAGGTGTCGCACCGTGTTATAAGAAATTCTCTCTTGCTCTGCGTCTCAAAAACGATGATAAAGCTGAAATCTTAATTACCGACGCTGATATTACTACCTGGCTGCCGGGCGATAATCTTTACGACAATTCAGTTTTAATATCATCTGATATGCCTCGGGGCCAATACGACCTGCAAGTCGGCATCATTGACCCACTCTCCAAGAAGCCCAAAGTGAAACTTGCCATATCCGGAAAACAGCCGGATGGCTGGTATCATCTCGGAAAAATAAAGATTGGAAATTAGCCTGATTTATGCCTGTAATGCAAATATAATATCACTTTTTTGGGCAACGTAACTACTTTCAATATATAGACTTATACGCAGTATGTGATATTTTTTCTTGCTTTTGGTACCTAATTCTGATATAATACCATCATAATAAAAAAAACAAGAATTGCAAATTCTATTTCCGAGAGGGGACGATTATGAGCAAATTCTATTACGAAACATGGATTCCATTCACATTTAACAAAAGGCGAATTTTATTTCTTGCAATTGCAAGCTATCTTGCTTTGTGTTAAACACTGAATTTTTATTTGTTTTTGTCTGGCCGTTCAATCTTGAGCGGCTTTTTTTATACCCCCCAACAGCTTAAATATTTGACATATCCGATATATCGTAATATGCTTATTAGAGATAAAATCTGTCTTTTATAGGGCTTTTTACTGTTCATTTAATATATGTTGATATCCTCAAATACTGTGTTGTTTTTGCCGTTAAAATCAACGTTTTTATGGACCTGCATTTATATAGCCCAGTTAAGGGAATAATATAATGATAATCGTTACCGGCGGAGCCGGTTTTATCGGTTCGGCACTAATCGCTGCACTTAACAAAAGGCAGATTACGGACATCCTTGTCGTTGACGAGCTTGGCACAGATCAGAAGTGGAAAAATCTTTGCAATTTGTCATTCGCTGATTATGTAGAAAAAGATGATTTTTTCGAAATGGTTATCGCCGATAAGCTCAATAGCTCTCTGGAGGCCGTTTTCCACCTCGGCGCCTGTTCGGATACCACTGAAACAAACGCCTCATATCTAATAAAAAACAACTACGAATACAGCAAGCTATTAGCCCAGTGGGCAACGGCCGATAATGTCCGTTTCATTTATGCTTCCAGTGCGGCGACTTACGGCGATGGCTCAGACGGCTTCAAAGATGACCAAGAGAATATTGACATCCTCAGACCATTAAATATGTATGGCTATTCCAAGCAACTTTTTG
This sequence comes from Planctomycetota bacterium, assembly GCA_014384025.1. GTDB lineage: Bacteria > Planctomycetota > Phycisphaerae > Sedimentisphaerales > Anaerobacaceae > NIOZ-UU13. The sequence goes on from JACNGQ010000390.1 coordinate 6,871, forward strand.
ACCTTTGGGCACGCAGAGCCGGTCTTTTGAAAAATATAGCAGGCCTGAAATATTTCAACGTTTTTGGGCCAAACGAATATCACAAGGCCGATATGAGAAGCTTCGTGGTTAAGGCCTTCGAGCAGATTAGCTCCACAGGGATAGTTCGCCTGTTCAAATCATATAAGCCCGAATACGCCGACGGCGAACAGTTACGTGATTTTATTTACGTCAAAGATGCTGTTGAAATGACCCTGTTTTTTTACGACAATCCACAGATAAGCGGCCTGTTTAATCTCGGTACCGGCAAAGCCCGGAGTTGGAACGATTTAGTTAAAGCGGTTTTTGCCGCCATGAACAAAAAGCCTAATATAGAATATATCGAAATGCCCGAATCGATCCGTAACCAGTATCAATATTATACCGAAGCTGATACAACGAGTCTCCGTAAAGCTGGCTACGATAAAGAATCAACCAGCCTTGAAGATGCCATAAAAGATTATATACAAAATTACTTACGAAAAGATAAATATTTGAAGGGAATCATAAAATGAAACGATTTTTGAAATACTTTTTGCGTGGACTTCTGGTTTTCGTCCCTGTTGGAGTAACGATTTTTATTCTCGTTTATGTTTTTAACGGTCTATATTCCCTCTTTAGTTTCCTGCTGCCTTTTATAAAGTATCCTGTCCTGAGGCTTTTGGCAGGACTTTCGGTTACGCTTGGCGGTATATTTCTTATTGGCTTGTTCGCCTCGAATTTCATTGGTAAAAAGCTCTTTGGCCTCCTGGATAATATCTTCAATAAAGTTCCCCTGGTTAAGATGCTTTACAGTGCCATTAAAGACCTGGTGGAAGCATTTGCCGGCGAAAAGAAGAAATTCGACAAGCCGGTATTAGTAACACTCGGGACATCTTCTTACGCAAAGATAGTCGGCTTTATGACAAGAGAAAACCTCGATAATCTCGGACTCAAAGACCATGTCGCCGTCTATTTACCCCAGTCGTACAACTTCGCAGGCAATGTCCTGATCTTTCCCAAAGAGGCCGTTACACCGTTGAATATCGAAAGTTCGGAGTTAATGACGTTTATAGTCTCCGGTGGCGTCGCCGGCGAACAAGCACAGATCCAGCAATAGCTGCAAAGATCCGCCAAAATATTATCGATTCTTTAAGCTGCCAAACCGGTACTTGCCAATTTTATACCAACGGCTTATAATCACGGCTTCAATATATCTTATTTTGCAGAGAAACATATATGACAAAGACAATTGCAGAACAAGTTGACATACTCAAACGCGGCACGGTTGAAATCTTCACCGAGGCTGAGCTGGCCCAAAAGATTACCGGGGCATCGAAAGATTCCAGGCAATTGCGAATCAAGCTCGGCCTGGACCCAACCAGTCCTGATATACACCTCGGCCACACGGTGGTATTGAGAAAGATGAGGCAGTTCCAGGACCTGGGCCACAAAGCCGTTCTGATTATCGGCGATTACACAGCGCTAATCGGCGATCCAACGGGCCAAAATTCAACTCGTCCTATTTTGTCACCCGGGCAAATACAGGAAAACGCAAAAACATATTTTGAGCAGGCCGGCAAAATCCTGGATACCTCCGAAGAGAAGCTTGAAATCAGGTACAACAGCGAATGGCTTGCAAAGCTGACTTTGATTGAGCTAATCCAAATAGCCGCCAAAAAGACCGTTGCCCAGATGCTTCAGCGTGATACTTTCAAAAAACGTCTGCAGGCGGATGTGGATGTCTATACGCACGAGTTTCTTTATCCTTTAATGCAGGGTTACGATTCTGTGATGGTAAAAAGCGACGTAGAACTCGGCGGCACGGACCAGACATTCAATAATCTTGTCGGACGTGATATACAAAAAGCATACGGCCAAAAGTCTCAGATTGTAATCACTATGCCCATACTCGTTGGCCTGGACGGCAAAGAAAAAATGAGCAAATCCAAAGACAACTATATCGGCGTAACAGACGAACCGAACGATATGTTCGGCAAGGTCATGAGTATATCAGACGATATGATGGAAAACTATTTTACACTCCTGACCAGCCAGACAATCGAACAAATCGCCGAACTTGTCAATCCCGATAAGACACACCCAAAGAAAGCAAAAGTCTTGTTAGGCAAAACAATTGTCAGCCACTTCTACGATGAGCCGGCCGCGCAGGCCGCCGCCGCAGAATTCGACAAGGTATTCGCACAAGGCCAACTACCGGATGAAATACCTGATGTTGATATACCTGCTGAGCCTATTACTGCAAGCAAACTACTGCTCCATTGCCAGCTTGTATCAAGTGGCGGCGAGGCTAAAAGAATGATAAAGCAATCAGCCGCTGGGATAGACGGGGAAAAACTGGACGATCCGAACACCGAAATCACTCCCAAAAATGGCATGATAATCCGCGTCGGCAAGCGAAAATTCGCAAGGCTAAAAATCAAAAATTAGCTTACGGTTATACCGCAGAAAAATCATTTCTATCCCGGAATCCATATATTTTTCGCCCGGATTATTTCTACGCTTGGCCTAAGCATCATAAGGGGCATGATGGATTTCGTGTAAAATATGAGCCCTTTATAGCTTGTAAGGTAGTGATATTTTGTAGAGAAAAACTTGCTCTCGGAATGCATGACCAAAGGATTCTCCACTTTATTTAATATCATTATAAAATCATTTGGTTCCACTCGCACAATTGCGCCAGAGGCCTTGATTGCTTACGCGATTGCCGCTGCTGCTCCTGCCGCTCCACCTGCTGCTGCCCTGTTAGCCATATCAGGTTCCTTATTTATTCGGTCAATACTTATACATAGCCATGATTTATTTCTGAGATAAAAGAACAGCTTAACTCTACGATATTGTAGTTATAATGTACCTTAAAATTTAGCTTTTTGTTAAAAGTGCGCATAGAATTATCCGCTATGCCATTTTTTAAACAAGGGAAAGAGAGTGGTCGTTCTATAACGACCCTCTTTCATCCATTATAATAGAATGAGCAATTATGTGAATACGACTATTTTGACAATACCCGATTGTTAGTACCGACCGCCGCCGCCACCACCGCCGCGACTACCGCCACGACCACCGCCGCCGCCGCCGCCGCGACTACCGCCACGACCACCGCCGCCGCCGCCGCCACGACCACCGCGACCGCCACCACCGCCGCCATAACCACCGCGTCCGCCACCGCCGCCACGGCTATCATTCTTGGGGCGGGCCTCATTAACATTTACAGCGCGACCCATCAAGTCCTTACCATTCATTTCTTCGATAGCCTTTTCTGCTTCCTGCTTAGAGGGCATTTCTACAAATCCAAAACCTCTGGATTCACCGCTGAATCTATCTTTTATAATGTTGACAGATTCAACTTGACCAAAGGCTGCAAAAGCCTCGCGTAAGCTGTCTTCGGTTGCATCGTGCGACAAATTTCCTACATAGATATTCACTTCTTTTTCCTCTTTCAAATCTTAAACTTAATTGTTCATTTCAGCATCTCGGCTACCATTGTTCGCCGCACTGCTACGTTCACATATTTTATAGCTATTATAAAAAAACACTTCAAAAAAACCACTATTCCAGCTAATATTTCTGGATTTTCAAAGGTGTGGCACCAAATTTCATTCAAAGTATATGATAAAATACAGCTTTTGGAAAGCTAAAAAAATAAAAAAAAGAAACTTTGAAACATATTTGGAAATTATTACACTGTTTCTGCATTCAAAAAATGCGTGCAATCCATACAAACCGAGGGTATAATATAAAATTATGAAACTACCAAAGTTACAAAATAGCAAAAAATACATCGGGCTGTACATCTTCGACTTCGACGACCACACAGGCGTCGGCTTTACCGCTGAAGAGGTGGCTGAGCTTCTCGAAAGCGAGAAATATAAGCACAACAAGGTCTATAAAATACACAGAGCTTACCCCGACGGCACCCTAGAACTAAAAGGTGTGCCGGCTCAGACTTTTCAGCTTGAGGCAGGGATGTTTTTTTATTCGAATGCTCTCGAATCATCCAGAGGAGATTTCAAAAAACTTGTCTGCCTGGCTGACAAAATCACCCCCCCCTGCCGGGCCAAATTACATTTGTCTAAATATAGTGATGATAAATATGTAGTGGCGATTATTTACCCGGCCGAATACGATGACGAGCTTAGCTCCTGGCTTTTAGACGGACAATACACAACAAGCGGCGCTGTCGAAGGTGGAATCGGAGCTGTGCAAAGATATTTTGATGATGAGCCGGAAATTCTGGACAGACATCAATTTTTCTCAAAATCCGAATTGAGAAGCAGGACCGGCCAGGAATCGTTAGGCGGTCTTAAATTAGCCATACAAAGATAGCTTTACAGTAGTTAGAAAATAGTTATCGCATCGAGGAAAAACACAAATCCTGATTATGCGTGTCCGAACAAAGATAAATTCATTTTTCAGCTTCCTTGCGGCTGTTTTGTTGACAGTATTCGGAAGGTCTCCGGCCAAGCCCGCCACGAACGACTTAAGAAGAATGGAGTTTAAAACAAGCACACAGCGTATGGGAGTACGATTCAGAGAAAGGATTCGTGAGGTATTTCGTTTTAAATGGATAAGAAAAAATAACCTGTAGCGTTTATTTCTATCATTCCTATGCAACAGGAATTTATAAAAGATCTTCTATGAACTATTAAAAGTTAAGGCTTTTTATGGCTGAATTACATATCTATCCGCCACCTGGAAATGCCCCGGTGCTTAGTGAAAATGCTTTGACTGTCCTTCGAAGCAGGTATCTTATCAAAAACCAGGATGGCAAGTGCATCGAGACACCGGCACAGCTTTTTAGCAGGGTGGCGTCATTGATAGCCGAAGCTGAAGGCAAATACGGTGCAGATGAAAGTAAAATCAGACAATGGCATCGAAAATTCTATGATGTGATGGCATCGTTAAAATTTCTGCCCAACTCCCCTGCTCTTATGAACGCACGACGCCGGACAATGCTCAGCGCCTGTTTTGTATTGCCGATTGAAGACAGCATAGAAGGCATATTCGAGACGATTAAGCAAACTGCTCTGATTCAACAGGCCGGCGGAGGTACAGGTTTTTCCTTCGATAAATTAAGGCCTGCAGGTGACCGGGTTGCCTCCAGCGGCGGCACAACATCGGGACCGATTAGTTTTTGGCGTGTCCTTTCCGAGACGACCAATGCAATCCAGCAAGGTGCTTTTCGACGTGGTGCAAATATGGGTATGATGGGAGTCGAACATCCGGACATACTGAAATTTCTGCACGCCAAGCAAAACCTGGACGCCTTCACGAACTTCAATATTTCAGTCAAAATCACAGATGACTGGATGAAGAAAGTACTCAAATCCGGCAAATCGCTGCATACGGTAATAAATCCCCGCAATCAGCAGAGTTACTTATTACCCCGGCAAATTGACATTACAAACTACACACTTAACGACTTACACAAACTCACCGGCAAAGGCAGACCGGGCTCCAAACCAGCAGGCCAATATTTTACCGTTAGTGACATCTGGAAAATGATAATCAAATGCGCACATACAACCGGTGAGCCGGGCGTAGTTTTTATAGATCGAATCAACCGTGACAATCCAACCCCTTCACTGGGCCGTATAGAAGCAACGAATCCCTGTGGCGAACAACCACTGCTGCCTTACGAGGCCTGCACCTTAGGCAGTATTAACCTGACCAAATTCGTGAACGTCTCTAACGGCAAAACAGAAATGGATTGGCCGGCATTGGCCCGGACCGTCAGATTAGCCGTTCGATTTCTGGATAATATTATCGATGTGTGTGAATACCCCGTCAGGGATACCATTCGTCTGTCTCAGGGAAATCGTAAAATCGGCCTGGGTGTTATGGGATTTGCAGACTGCTTGTTCCTGCTCGGGATACCTTATGATTCAAAGCAAGGCATCGATTTCGCCTCGGAGATTATGGGTTTTATAAACAAAAGCGCCCGCAAAGCCAGTAGTGAGCTTGCCGATCTGCGAGGGCCGTTTCCAAACTGGAACAGTAGCATCTGGAGAACTAAAAGAAAGAAAAAGGTCCGCAACGCCTCTATTACCTGTGTAGCTCCAACCGGCACGATAAGTATCATAGCAGATTGTTCCTCCGGCATTGAGCCGGTCTATTCTCCGGTGTTTGTCCGCCAGATTTTAAACGGTTCAAAATTACTCCAGATAAATCCGTTTTTCAAACAGGTAGCTGAATCTCATGGTTTTTATAACAAAAAACTCGAAAATCAAATTGCAAAGACCGGCAGTATTCAAAAGATACCTCAAATCCCGCCGGCAATACGCAGGATATTTAAGAGCGCCTATGATATAAATCCTCAATGGCATATTCGGATGCAGTCGGCATTTCAGCAGCACTGCGATGCAGCAGTGAGTAAGACAATCAATTTCAGCGAAAAAGCTACTGTGGCCTCTGTCGATAAGGCCTATAAATTAGCTTATCGGCTTGGCTGTAAAGGAATTACAATTTATCGTCGGCACAGCAGAGACCGTGAGCCTATGAGCCTGTTTTATTAAATCATAGCTTAGTGGCATTTCGATTGATGATTTGATTGCAAAAAAGTATGAATTCCTTGGAAGTTTTTACTTGACGAGAAATCAGCATATTTGTTATAAATAATGTAGGTGAAGTCTGTGGTATCCGGTTTACAGACCGGCATAGTTTTTACAAATATTTTAAGTGAGTGAGGAGTTGAGTTTAAAGAGCCTGGTGCTCTGTGATGAACCGTTAACATTTCATTTAACAATCTATTTTTTCGAAGGAGGACTATTATGTCTAAGAAATTGATTTATTTGGTTTCGTTTATTTTTGTCTTAAGTGTCGCTCTGACGGGCACTGCTAAAGCAGAGATGGTCGGTTGGTGGAAGCTGGATGAGGGTAGTGGTACGGCAGCCAACGACTCATCCGGATTCGGAAACCATGGGACTATCACGGAGCCGATATGGGAGGCAGGACAATTTGGTTCTGCATTGA
>JACNGQ010000036.1 GCA_014384025.1 Planctomycetota bacterium
ACCTTTGACCAGGCTGGATTGTCCAGCTGACTCACAGCAGCTTATCTTGACGCACTCTCCATTTTGACACCACAAATATTAACTTTGACGATTGATGAAAGCACCCAACCTCAAATATTTGCCAAAAAGTGAAGATTTTTTTAGAATTTTCTATGTGTAATCGGATTAAGTATCCGGTGACGAAGAAATGTTTCAATGATATCATTCCTTTGAAAGTATTATTGAAAAATCAAGCGGGGCCTATACCAAATCAATCGGCATAAGCCCCGAGTTAATATAAATCTGTTATCATCTACACAATCGCACCCTATTGCTTACTGATCAGGTGGATACAGGCGGATATCGTCAAAGTACATTGTACCTGTACCGTCAGTAACCGAACTCAGGCCAAGAGTAATCGAATTTACATTTGCGAGATTGACGCCCTGATCGGCAAAGGCCTGCAGATCGATATTCCATTCGGTCCATTTGGTTATCGTTGCTGCATCAGGATCATCGTTATTGACTTTGGCGTTGCCGTTGAGGGCAACATAAAAAGTTTCAGCGGCGTTATCAGAATTACCACTGAACCAAATCGTCAGCGTGTTGACACCATTTGCCGTCCAGTCTTTATTGGAAGTTAATGTCAAAGTCGCCTCGGATTTACCGACAGCGTTGTCATAAGCCATAGGCATCGACTGCAAACCACTATGGACGATGCTCTGCTCGGCAAATGGAGGATTAAGGTTACCAACAACAGCACCGTTCGTTGTCGGGTTGTCGAATCCGTCTATCCAGGCGAGATATATCCTGTTGCTTCCGGGCTCACCTTCATCAATGTCATTGTAGCTTTCCATATCATCAATGATAAGGAAGTTGGCCGTGGTGAAGCTCCATAATGGGCCAGTCCACGGGCTATCGGAATTTGCGTTATTGGCCTCATTTACACGCCAGTAGTAAGTAGTATTCCACTCAAGCTCTCCGGGTTCATAGCTTTCGGAACCAAGATTGCCACTGCCTTTTAACTCCAGAGAGACTGCATCGGCGCCAAAATAGACTTCATGTGAAGCACCTAAGCCCGGTGCCCATGTGAGAACAGGTGTTTGTCTTATATCCACAGCGCCATTAGCCGGGTCAAGTGCCGCAACAGCACCTTCGGTCGTGAAGCTCCAGACGTTACCTTTGTGGGTTTCAGTAACATCAAACTCATCGACACGCCAGTAGTAAGTCTTGGCTTGTTTAAGCTCACCCGGGTTATATGTAGCAGCTCCCTGAGGCAGACCTCCTGCGGCGTTGCTGACTTCGTCAAAGTTGTCGCCAAAATACACGGTGTGCAGTTTAGCACCAAAACCGGGTGTCCAGCTAAGGCTGCCATTTACCGGGGCAGCTTCGCCAGCATCAGCCGGATCAGGGAAATATGCTGTCTTGGGTGGAATCATAAAGCTCCAAACATCACCTTTCCACGGACTGTTCGGCTCGGCGTCGTTGACTTCATCGATTCGCCAGTAGTAAGTAGTACCTGGAACGAGACCATCCGGAAAAGCAAATCCGGGGAAGCCTATAGTAACAAGCGTTGTGGTTTGGTTACCTTGGAATGTGCCTTCGGCTCCGCTGTCTACTTCATCGAAATTATCGCCGATATACAAGTCATGTGAGACTGCGAACTCTCCTGTGTGCCAGCCAAGGTTCACCCACGTTCCGGCATGTAGGACACCATCCTCCGGAGCGGGCCTCTCAGCCTTGGTGAACATCGGTTCGATTCCATTGCTGAGTCCCTCAATCTGGTGGGGCGTTAATGCCCGATCATATAAATAGACGTCATCCAGGATTCCATTGAAAAAACGGTCGTCCTTTCTGCCTCCTATTCTGAGAGACTCGTCGTTCAACAGTCCAAATGCATCCAACTGTGTGGTACTGCCAGCAGAGATTCCGTCAAGGTAGAACCCGACGAGACCACCTTCCTCAACCGAAACGGCCGCGTGGTGCCATTCCCCGGCAGTGATCTGGGATGTGGAAATGTAGAGGTTGTAGTCTGTGCCTTCCGATGTTTGGTGTAAGAACTGTATAGTATTGTCCTTTACTCTGAATTCATAGTTGCCAGGATAGTTATCTGGCGCTATACCGCTGGGTTGCTTCGTCACCATATGGTTTGGAGTGACTACATCAGGCGTGTTCACCCATAGAGAGATTGTCAGCGCATCTTCGATGTCCAGCGATGGATCATCGCCTACTATTACGATGTCGTCGGTGTTATCGAAACTAAGGGCGCCGCTGCCGATCCTCCCTGTCACCCATGCTGGATTACCCAGGAGGGTACCGTCGTTCCCAGAGGCGCTTGAGTCATATACGGTATTGCCAGAGCCCTCATCAAGCTTCCAGTGCGCCACCAGATCCGCTGAGGCATTACTTGCTATGCTCAGCACCAAAACAAAAGAAACTAAATAAATCAATTTCTTAAACATAATATTCCTACTTCAAAAGAGTTAAAGTCATAGTGTATTATGCTTTGGCCACACACCAAAACAAATATTATTTTCAGCAAAGGTCAATCTCCAACTTTCTAACTTATTATCAATCACAAAATTACCAATTATGGTGTTTGTGGCTGCAGAGCATAGAGACGAATATCGTCGAAGTACATCATACCCGTACCACCGGCGACAGGATTATTCTTATCGCCAAGGCCAATAGTAATAGAATTGACGTTGGTGAGGTCCACTCCCTGGTCGGCAAAGGCCTGCAGGTCGATATTCCATTCGGTCCATGAAATTACTTGCGCTGCGTTAGGATTGTCATTATTAACCACTGCACTGCCGTTAAGGGCAACATACAAATTCTCGGCAGCGTTACCCGCAGAGCCTCTGAACCAAATTGTCAGTGTGTTGAGACCTTTGAATGTCCAGTCACGATTGGAAGTCAAAGTTAAAGTTGCTTCAGATTTGCCTACCGCGTTGTCATAGCTCATTGGCATCGATTGTAAATCGCCATGGACGATAGTCTGTTCGGCAAAAGGTGCATTAGCATTACCTACGACTGAGCCGTTAATGGCCGGGTTATCGAATCCGTCCGCCCAGGCAAGATATATCCTGTTGGAAGCCGGGTCACCTTCATCAAGGTCGTTGTAGCTTTCAAAATCATCAATGATGAGGAAGTTGGCGGTGGCGAAGCTCCAGAGCGGACCTGTCCACGGGCTGTCGGCGTTGGTGTTATTGGCCTCATCAACACGCCAGTAGTAAGTGGTATTCCACTCAAGCTGTCCCGGGTTATAGCTCTTAGAGCCAAGGTTACCGCTACCTTTAAGCTCAAGTGAATCTGCATCGGTGCCGAAGTAAATCTCATGCGAAGCACCAAAGACACCCGGAGTCCAAGTAAGAGTCGCAGTCTGTGATACGTCAACATCGCCATTGGCCGGAACAGGATTTGAGACAGCACCTTCAGTTATGAAGCTCCAAACATTGCCTTTATAGGTTTCGACAATATCGAACTCATCGACCCGCCAGTAATAAGTCTTGGCCATTTTAAGAGTGCCGGGACTATAGGCTGCAGTTCCCTGCGCCTGACCACCTGTAGCACTATCTGCTTCATCGAAAGTTTCACCGAAATAAACAGTGTGCAGTTTAGCTCCGTAACCTGGTGTCCAGCTAAGCTTGACATCCACGTCTAAAGAATCTGCTCCATCAGCAGGGTCGGGGAAGTATGCTGTCTTTGGAGGAACGCTGAAACTCCAGACGTCGCCTTTCCATGGACTGTTCGGTTCGGCTTCATTGACCTCATCGATTCGCCAGTAGTAGGTTGTGCCCGGCACAAGACCATTCGGGAAGGGGAATCCGGGAAAACCGATTAAAAGAGTCGTGTCGGTCAGGTTACCCTGGAAGGAATCGCCGACACCGGCTTTCACATCTTCAAGGTTGTCGCCGATATATACATCATGCGAGACCGCAGAATCTAGTGCTCGCCAGCTGAGGTTTGTCCATGTATCAGTAATAAGAGAACCATCAGCCGGGTTCGGCCGATAGGCCTGCGTGGCCAGTCTCGCATTCAACGTTGGCGCACTGTAACCGCTGGTGCTTTCCTTTGAGGCGAATGCCAGGTTATGCGACGAGGAGGTGCCCGCTGTCCTGCGAAGCAAGATCGTAATCTGATTGTCGGTATCGCTGTTGATGAAATCGACCAGAGCGGGATCACTGAATGAAACGATATTCCCGGCCGGTATTGGATCGACAATGAAAGAACCCAACAGCGTCGCGTCCTCGGTGAAGTTGGAGCTTGACGTATCATTTCCCGGGGCGTTGTTCCAGGTGATGTCAGTCTCGGTCCATGTGTGATCCAGGGATTCCGCAAGTCCAAAGACCTCAACAGTAAAGGTTTGCGGGATTGTTCCACCGCCGCCATTGTTGTTCGTCGAAACCGTCAAATCAAGCGAAGCTTCCGAGATCGAACCGGCAATGTCAAAGCGGATATAGGCCTTGCGGTCATAGCTGTTGCCATTGGCATTCTTGATCGTGACGTTTGAATTGTTTCCGTAGTTAGTGTCACCATTCTCGGCACCCCTGACAAAGGTGTCAGTCGTTGCCTCGCCCGCCTGTGCACTACTTATCAGGCTCAGCACCGATACAACAAAAGAAACCAAATAAATCAATTTTTTAGGCATAACAGTCCTCCTTCAAAAAAAGTAATATTTATTGGAAAATTAAAAAATGCATAGATACCCACCTCTTCGAACATAATTTACACTAATATTTTCTACCAAATTATATACTTTTATTCAAGGGAAATTCCTGTGTCATTATCCACAGGCTCTGTAATTACTCATTCACGTATCCGATTACATCCGGATCAAGTTTTAATTACCAAAAGCCATTAGAAAAGGGCCTGTATCGAAACGAGACAGGCCCCAAATTTATAAATCAATTGCATCAACTGCAATTTTTTTATTGAGCCAATGCGTGCTTATTGTGCAGGTGGATACAGCCGGATATCATCAAAGTACATCATGCCTGTACCACCAGTAACCGAGCTAAGGCCAAGAGTAATCGAATTGACATTGGCAAGGTTGACACCCTGGTCGGCAAACGCTTGAAGGTCGATATTCCATTCGGTCCAGGAACCTCTCTGGGCTGCTTCAGGATTATCATCATTGACTTTGGCGGTGCCATTGAGGGCAACATACAGAGTCTCAGCAGCGTTGGTCGAAGCGCCTCGGTACCAAATCGTCAGCGTGGTGACACTGTTCACAGTCCAGTCACGGTTGGAGGTCAATGTCAAGGTCGCTTCGGATTTACCAACAGCATTGTCATAAGCCATAGACATCGACTGAATACCGTTGTTAACGATAGTCTGCTCGGCAAATGGAGCATTAAGGTTACCAACAACAGAACCGTTCGTTGCCGGGTTGTCGAATCCGTCTATCCAGGCCAGATATATCCTGTTGGAAGCCGGGTCACCCTCATCAAGGTCGTTGTAGCCTTCCATATCGTCAATGATAAGGAAGTTGGCCGTGGTGAAGCTCCAAAGCGGGCCTGTCCACGGGCTATCGGCGTTGGCGTTATTGGCCTCATCGACACGCCAGTAGTAAGTGGTATCCCACTCGAGTTGTCCGGGCTCATAGCTCTCTGAACCAAGGTTGCCGCTGCCTTTAAGCTCAAGTGAACTTGCATCGGCTCCGAAATAAACTTCATGTGAAGCACCTAAGCCGGGTGCCCATGTGAGAACAGGTGTTTGTGTTACATCCACAGCGCCATTAGCCGGATTAAGTGCCGTAACAGCACCTTCGGTCGTGAAGCTCCAGACGTTACCTTTATGCGTTTCGGCAACATCGAACTCATCAACCCGCCAGTAGTAAGTTTTGGCCATTTTAAGTGTGCCGGGAGAATAGGTCTCAGTTCCCTGAGGAAGACCGCCGGCGGCATTATCCACTTCTTCAAAGGCCTCGCCAAAGTAAACGGTGTGTAGTTTTGCGCCGAAACCTGGTGTCCAGCCAAGGGTTACATCAACACTTACAGATTCTGCACTATCAACCGGGTCGGGAAAATATGCTGTCTTTGGGGGAATACTAAAGCTCCAGATATCGCCTTTCCATGGACTGTTCGGTTCGATGTCATTGACCTCATCGATCCGCCAGTAGTAGGTTGTACCTGGGACAAGACCATCCGGAAAAGCGAATCCGGGAAAGCCAGCAACAAAGAATGTGTCGGTCTGGTTGCCTTGGAATGTACCTTCAGCTCCGGTGTTTACATCGTCAAAATTGTCACCTACATACACATCGTGCGAGGCGGCAAAAGCTCCCGAACCCCAGCTCACGCTCACCCAGGTATCCTCAAGGAGAGCACCGTCTTTCGGGTTAGGGCCTAAGGCGAAAGGCCATTTTCCGCCTGCGCTGTTCATGTCAGTCTGAACTTCAATCTCCGATAGGGCATGGTCATACATGCGCACATCGTCAATCTTCCCGACGAAGAAATAATTACTGTTGTTCAGGTCCTCACGACCGATGACGTGGACTGCACTTCTATTGTAGTTACCCTCCCAGACGTCTTGTCCCGCATAGGTCACTGGCTTCTCCTGACCGTCCCAATAGGCCCTGATGGTTGGGCTTGCGCCTTCCCACACAAAGGCGACGTGATGCCAGGATCCATCATACATTTCGCTGCCTATATCCGTATAGGCGGCTAAGCTGCCATATAGCACGTTTAATCCCAGGAATCCCGGGGTGGGGCCTCCTGTACCTGGTCGATAGTGGAGCTGTAATCGGAACTCCTCGTTGTTGTGAGAGGAAAATACGGCCTGACGCACATCACTGATGGCCGTATTAACCCAGGCCTCAACCGTTCCGTCCACAGGAACGTCTAATATGGGAGTCTCAACATAATCATCAATCCCATCAAACTCCAATGCACTACCCCCGACGCCGGGCACACTTTGGGCACCATTGATGGTGCCGTCGTTACCGTTGCTGGAAATGTCAAACGCTATATTACCGGAGCCCTCATCAAACCTCCAGTGTGCTATCAGTTCCGCTGAGGCGTTACTGAACAGCCCCAGTACCAGAACAATAGAGATTAAACAAATCAATTTCTTAGACATAACAGTCCTCCTTCCAAAACGGTTTACATTAAGCGATCCACAATGGCATTCGCTCTTCAATGCTTTCTGTCTGCGCCATAGAGCCCAGCGATCTATGACTATCTCCTTCATTTGAGCCCGAAAGGCAAGCAGAATCCTGCCCGGATTACCTCAAATCCACGGACTGCATCTTACAGGGATTTCCCATTTACACTTTGCTGAAACATTCCTACAAACTTCAATTCACATAATATCAAAATTTCATCTCAATTTCAACAATCCTCTGGCGGAACCAGCGAGTTATCTCGCAAAGGACGCAACTGCCTGATCCGGTCAAGGATTTCCCGAAAGAGCCCTTAACAAACCCTAAATATTGCCCCATTTTCGCGAGTTACAAAACGTCAGAATTCTTCGACAAGCCATCTTCTTTAAAAGCTGAAAAACACCCTGATTTCCAGGTGACATTATGACACCATTTTGTCACTACAAATGCTAATTTTATCTATATCAAGTCCTAAAAAATGTTAATTTTTTACTAAAATATGGATATTTCTTGAAAAATTTTCACTAACATCGGATTAAGTAAACGGTGAGAAAGAAATGTATTAATTATGTAATGTTTTTAGGTAATCCTCTTAATTCATTTCGTTTAGCTTTCTTATGAAACAAATCTCTTTTTTCGGGATAATCATATTAGAAAGCAGTTTTACTATTGGTAAAGGGAGATTTGTTATGGAACAGACAAAGAAAATAATTGTTTGGCTTGTGGCTTTTTTAGGTATAAGTTCTATCCCGGTGTTCGGAAAACCGTTTGCCGTTGGACCTTATTTGGGACAAACGCCGCCCGGCCCTATCGCAAAGGTTTTTGCCCCGGGATTGATCTGTAATACCGGAAAACACCCATGGGAAGCCAACGGGACTTTCTCTGCGGATGGCAACACCTTTTGTTTTAACCGGCGTAGTGGTATTTTCATCACAGAAAACACGGACCAAGGCTGGACAACTCCTGAGCTTATAAAAAGTACTCAAAGAAAGAAGTGGGAGCCCTGGTTGGGCTGTCTGTCTCCGGATGCCAATAGTATTTTCTTTACGAGAGGCGGATTGAAACCGGTGTCCAAACGCAATCTATATCGCTGCATTCGAACGCCAAGTGGATGGGCCGAACCACAGCAACTTGGACCGCCACTTAGCTCTCCGTCCCCCGAACTTACCTGCTCTATAGCAGCGAATAATAATATCTACATCCATCGTGGAGGAAGCGAAGGCGGAATGTTTTACGCTCCTTATGAGAACGATTCATGGCCCCGGGTTATCAATCTCCCATTGGGAGGATGCGATCCGGGACCTGCCCCGGATGAGTCCTTTATTGTAACTGCCTGCAAGGAGAAGAATATGCCAGGAGGGTATGGGCATTTCGACTTGCACCTGATCCTGCGAAGAGCCGAAGGAACCTGGTCCAAACCTCGAAATCTTGGCCCTAAGATTAATTCTGCGTATATTGAATTCGGACCGAGAATCTCCCCGGACAAAAAGTACCTGTTCTTCAACCGCAGCAACGGCTGGGATCCAAGGATCTACAGCGTGTGTTCGTATATCTACTGGGTTGAACTCAAGGAATATCTGCCCGAATCCTATAGATAGTCTGAAGGAATATCAAGCGAGTGAAAGAGAGATTTATTATGGAACAGACAACGAAAATAATTGTGTGGCTTTTGGTATTCTGGGCAGTAGGTTCTATGCAGGTGTTCGCAAAGCCCTTCGCCAAGGGGCCCTATTTGGGACAGACGCCGCCCGGGCCTGTCGCTCAGGTCTTTGCCCCCGGACTGATCAGCAATACACGGCCACACCAGTGGGAAACATGGGGGAGCTTCTCGGCTGATGGCAACACCTTTTGTTTTTACCGGAATTGGTATGTTTATATCACAGAAAACACAGACCAGGGTTGGACAGCTCCTCAGATAGTAAAAAGTATTCCATACAAGGTATGTTCGCCCTGTCTGTCTCCTGATGCCAATAGTATCTACTTCAATTACAGATACTATCCGTCCAAACGCTGGAGTCTTCGTCGCTGCATGCGCACGTCCAAAGGATGGTCTTTGTCGCAGGAATTAGGCCCACCCTTTAGCCGCGCGTTTGGTGGATTCTCTGTGGCAGCGAATAATAGTATCTATTTTAACGAACCAGGCAGTAATTGGTTTGCCCCTTTTGTGGGCAACACCTGGTCTCAGGCTATCAAGATCTCTGTAGTTCCTATAGTGGGCAAATACAGTGGCTGCCATCCGGGCGTTGCCCCGGATGAGTCCTTTATAGTATACTACTCCATTCGACCGGGAGCACCAGGTGGAACGGAAACGGACCTGTACCTGACCCTGCGAGGAGCCGATGGTACCTGGACCAAACTCCGGAATATGGGTCCTCGAATTAATACCAGGTATTTTGAATGGGGAGCCAGAATCTCCCCGGACAAGAAATACATGTTCTTCACCCGCAGTACCGGATGGGATTTGAATTCGAGTAGCGACACCTCCGACATCTACTGGGTTGAACTCAAGGAATATCTACCCGAATCCTATAGATAGTCTGATGTAATATCAGGCGAGTAAAGGGAGATTTGTTATGAAACAGACAAGGAAAAAAATTGTTTGGCTTGCGGCTTTTTTAGCAGTAGGTTCTATCCCGGTGTTTGCAAAGCCCTTTGCCGTGGGGCCCTATCTGGGGCAGACGCCACCCGGCTTCACGCCTCAGGTCTTTGCCCCGGGATTGATCTGTCATAACGGGCATGGTCGGTGGGAAACACATGGGCACTTCTCTGCAGATGGCAACACCTTTTGCTTTGCCCGAAGTCGGCGTGTTTTTATCACAGAAAACACGAACCAGGGCTGGACAGTGCCTAAGCGTATAAAGAGTATTCCATACAAAATATGGTCGCCCTGTCTGTCTCCAGATGCCAATAGCATCTACTTCGTGGCCCGATCCAGCACCAGATCGATACAGAACAATCCATCCAAACGCGCGAGTCTTCGTCGCTGCATACGCACGTCCAAGGGATGGTCTTTGCCGGAGAAATTAGGCCCACCCTTCAGCGAACCAGGGTTGGGATTCTCTGTGGCAGCAGATAATAGTATCTACTTTATTTCCGATCGCATGGGACCATACAGAAACCGTTTTTGGGTTGCCCCTTTTGTGGGCCACACCTGGTCTGAAGCTATAAATATCCCCGTGGAGAAGGACAATTTAAAAGGCTGCCATCCGGGCATTGCTCCGGATGAGTCATTCATGGTGTTCTACTCCATTAAACCGGGAGCACCGGGCGGAACAGAGACGGACCTGTACCTGAGTCTGCGCCGAGCCGATGGTACCTGGACCAAACCCCGGAATATGGGTCCTGGAATTAATACCGGGTATTATGAATTCGGGGCGAGAATCTCTCCGGACAAGAAATACATGTTCTTCACCCGCAGTACCGGGTGGAATCTGCGTCCGGTTAGTGATACGGGGGATATCTACTGGGTTGAACTCAAGGAATATCTTCCCGAATCCTATAGATAGTCTGAAGGCATATCAGGTGAGTGAAAGGGAGATTTGTTATGGAAAAGACAACGAAAAAAATTGTGTGGCTTTTGGCTTTTTTGGCAGTAGGTTCTATCCAGGCGTTCGGAAAGCCCTTTGCCGTGGGACCTTATTTGGGATAGAGTCCGCCCGGATCCACGGCTCAGGTCTTCGCCCCGGGACTGATCTGCGATACACGGCCACAAACGTGGGAGGCCTTTGGGACCTTCTCTGCCGATGGTAAAACCTTTTGCTTCATGCGAGGCCCGGGTGTCTTTATCACAGAAAACACGGAGCAGGGCTGGAAGAGTCCTGAGCTTATAGCAAGTATTCCATCGAAGATATGGGCGCCCTGGTCGCCCTGTCTATCTCCGGATGCCAATAGTATTTTCTTTACGAGAAGCTTGTTGAAACCGTTGAATAAACGCAATCTATATCGTTGCAATCGAACAGCACGTGGATGGGCCACGCCGCAGCAACTCGGACCGCCATTCAGTTCTCCGGCCAAGGAAATTACATGCTCTTTAGCAGCGAATAACAATATCTACCTCGGTTCCACACGCAAGGGGGCATACGGAAGAGGCATTATATGGGCGATCCCCTTTGAGGGAAACACCTGGCCCCGGGCCGAACATGTCACTTTGAATTTCCCGGGGGGCGATTGGGGCATTGCCCCGGATGAATCCTTTATAGTATTAACCGCCAAGGACCAGCCGGGTGGGTATGGGCACAGGGACATATATCTAAGTCTGCACTTGCCGGATGGAACCTGGTCCAAACCTCAAAATCTGGGTCCTCGGATTAATACGGCCTATATTGAACACGGACCCAGGATTTCACCCGACAAGAAGTACCTGTTCTTCAACCGCAGCAACGGCTGGAATACAAGGATCCACACGGGTAATATCTACTGGGTGGAACTCAAGGAGTATCTTCCCGAATCCTATAGATAGTCTGAAGGAATATCAAGCGAGTGAAAAGGAGATATGTTATGGAACAGACAAAGAAAAAAATAGCTTGGCTTGTGGCTTTTTTGGCAGTAGGTTCTATCGACGTGTTCGGAAAGCCGTTTGCTGTGGGATCTTATTTGGGTCAGGTATCGCCCGGGCCTATCGCTCAGGTCTTTGCCCCGGGACTGATCTGTGATACTCGGCCATACCAGTGGGAATCACATGGGCACTTCTCTGCAGATGGTAACACCTTTTGTTTTTACCGGCATTGGTACGTTTATATCACAGAAAACACGGACCAGGGCTGGACAGTGCCAAAGCGTATAAAAAGTATTCCATACCACTCATATTCGTGTTGTCTGTCTGCGGATGCCAATAGTATTTACGTCAAGTGCAGCCCGTTCAACAGATCCAAACGGAGGATATTTCCTAAGCCCAAAAGCTGGTGTCTTCGTTACTGCATGCGCACGAGCCAGGGATGGTCTTCGCCGCAGGAATTGGGGCCACCCTTCAGCGACTCGGGGGGTGGATTCTCTGTGTCAGCGGATAACAGTATCTGCTTTAAATCCAGAGGCGGTTTTTGGGTTGCCCCTTTTGTGGGCAACACCTGGTCTCAGGCCATAAAGATCCCTGTGGAGATGGGCAACTTAAGAGGCTGCTGTCCAGGGATTGCCCCGGATGAGTCATTTCTGGTATTCTACTCCATTAAACCGGGAGCACAGGGCGGAACGGAAACAAACCTGTATCTTACCCTGCGAGAAGCCGATGGTACCTGGACCAAACCCCGGAATATGGGTCCTGTAATTAATACCGGGTATTATGAATACGGAGCGAGAATCTCCCCGGATAAGAAATATATGTTCTTCACCCGCAGTATCGGATGGGATCTGGGTACGCTTTGTGACACGGCTGACATCTACTGGGTTGAACTCAAGGAGTATCTACCCGAATCCCATAGATAGTCTGAAGGGAATACAAAAAAGGCAAATGGCCACTATAAAAAGGAGATATGTTATGAAACAGACAAAGAAAAAAATGGTTTGGCTTGTGGCTTTTTTGGCAATTGGTTCTATCCCTGTGTTCGGAAAGCCCTTTGCCGTGGGACCTTACCTGGGACAGACACCGCCCGGCCCTGTCGCTCAGGTCTTTGCCCCGGGATTGATCTGTGATACTCGACCATACCAGTTGGAAGCCTGGGCGAGCTTCTCAGCAGATGGCAACACCTTTTGCTTTGCCCAAGGCAGAGGTGTCAGAGGTGTTTTCATCACAGAAAACACAGACCAGGGCTGGACAGTGCCAAAGCGTATAAAAAGTATTCCAACGAGTATGTGGGCGCCCTATGTGACTTCGGATGCCAATAGTATTTTTTATACCATCGGCGAGAGGCATCCGCGGATCAAACACTACGGTCTGTTTCGCTGTGACCGAACGTCCCATGGATGGTCCGAGCCGCAAAGACTCGGACCGCCACTCAGTTCTGCGAAAAAGGAAATAAAGGAAATTACATGCTCTTTAGCGGCGAATAACAATGTCTACCTCGCTTCCGGACGCAAGGGGGGAGACGGAGGATGTAGAATATGGTTCGCTCCTTTTGTGGACAACAAATGGTCCCGGGCCGTAAATATCTCTTTGAATCACCCAGGGGGCGATCCGGGCATTGCCCCGGATGAGTCTTTTATGGTATTCACCGCCAAGGACCTACCGGGAGGTTATGGGCATCGGGACCTATACCTGACCCTGCGTTTGCCGGATGGAACCTGGTCCAAACCTCGCAATCTGGGCCCTCGGATTAATACTGCCTATATTGAACACGGACCGAGAATCTCACCTGACAAGAAGTATCTGTTCTTCAACCGCAGCAACGGCTGGCGTCTACATATCTCCATCTCAGATATCTACTGGGTGGAACTCAAGGAATATCTACCCGAATCCTATAGATAGTTTGAATGAGCATCCAATTGTGAAGTTAAATGGGAAATCCTGGTTTATGAAATGAAATTGAATATGTCATTGATTCCAAAATCAATCCAGGAGGCAAACAATGACAAAGTCTTTTAACAAATCCAATCTAAATCGCAGGCAATTCTTAAAACAAAGTGGATCAATCGCAGCGGGTGCGGCCGTGCTCGGCAGTCTTCAATCCAGCGTCTTTGCCCGTGGAGACAGTACAATACGACTGGCACTGATCGGCTGCGGCGGACGCGGTACCGGTGCAGTTGGCAATGCACTTTATGTCCCGAACGGCGGGTTAATCAAGTTATATGCCACGGCCGATCTTATCTCGGAGAAGATGGAAAAGTCGCTT
>JACNGQ010000015.1 GCA_014384025.1 Planctomycetota bacterium
TTTTTTCCCAATCAAATTCCGGAGAAGTCACCGTATGTTCCAGTCGTCGAAGACGACGCTCCAGATTCTCGTATCTTCGTTTTATCCGGTCGGTTGCCCATTTGCGTGAGTGGACATAACTGTCATAAAATTCCTGGTCCTCATCCGTATGGATAGGGATAACAGGCTCCGGTTTCATCAACAGCGCCGCGATAAAATACACAATCAAGGTCGGCCAGAACCCGGTAAAGATTAAGAAAATTACGGCAATGGCCCGGATCCAGAACAGGGAAAAATTAAAATATTCGGCAATCCCTCGACAAACACCTAATATGACACCGTTTCGAGAACGGTAAAACTTGCCTTGTAGGGTATTTTCAAATTTTCGTCTCATGATGTATGACCCTTTCTCTCACGTTCTAATATAACGGTTTCTAAGGACTCAACACGTTTTTCCATTTTTGAGAGGCCCTGATGGATTTCCTGGATCATCCTGGCCTCATTAGTTTCCATTTGTCGGCCTTTTCTTGAAACTCCGTCTTTGCGGATTTTCATGACCATCAGTATTGTGCTCCCTATTATGGTAAGAGCCAGAATGATTCCACCGAAGATTGTCGCCAGAATGAATACAGCCTGCATCGTTCAATAAACTCCGTTCTTTTTTTGAATGAGTTGTTATATTCTATCAGGTCTTATCTTTTTCTTTTCGCTTAAAGGAGAGACATTCATCTGTTTAATCTGAATCCTGACAGGTTCCGCTTATCATGTCAACCGCTGTGCAACGATTTACTCTGTAGATGCTGTTTCGTCTTTTTTATCCAAAGATGATTTAAGTGTATTTAGCTCTTTCTCAATTTCATCGTCGACAAAAAGATTCTCAAATTCAGTTTCCAGATCAGGTTTCCTTGCAATGTTGACGAGGTCAGCTTCTGCCTCCATGCGTTCAATCCGATTTTCTAACTCCTCAAACTTGAATATGGCTTCAGCACCGTTCATGCGGCGGATTTCCTCCTGAGCCCTCTTTTTTCCCCTTGCACGAATGTGGCGTTGAACCAGAATGCGTTGTTTTTCACGCGCGGCTCCAAGCTTATCCTCAAGCTGCCGGATGTCGTCCTGGTATTGCTCAACCAGTGAGTTGTGATCCGACAACTCTTTTTCCAGTGTGTCTGCTCGATCTGCATAACGGCGTTTTTCCACAAGGGCTTCCCGTGCAAGATCATCCCGGCCTTTGCTCACAGCAAGTACTGCCCTCTCTTCCCAATGCTTTGCACGGGATCCGGCTTCATCCACCTGCCTTCTAATCTTTTTGCAGTTAGCCATCACGCCGGCACAGGATACCTTCAACTCGATCAGTGTATCTTCTATCTCGTGGATCATCATTTTGAGTAACTTTTCAGGGTCTTCCGCCTTGTCCAACATGGCGTTCATGTTGGAACTGATGATATCTCTAAAACGTGTGAAAATTCCCATAAGGTGCCCTCCTAATTTCTGGTTTTGACAAATTAAATAGCAGGATCTGTGCCAAATTCCGATTTTATGTTAAAACACCAGAAATATCAATCGGTTATGTCGTTTGTTTTGGTTTGCGAATTAAAAGTAATGAGGCAATATCGGCCGATAATAGGTGACAAAAACCAATTTATTGTAATTTAAACCATGGAAAAGGAATAACATTCATTAAGGCAGAGGACCGAACCAGGAAATCCCTTGGGACGGTCAATGCTTTTGATGATACCCTGCTGCAAGCTCAGGATCTCCGACTTGCCTTTGGCTAATACTTCTGCTAATATATCAACCCATTAGCAGGGTTCATCCTGATACGCTTTTTACATACGTTTTTGTGAGTAGATTTTGCACATGTTATATATAAGCAATATTACAAATGATAGCCTTTCATAGCTACAGGACAGGCATATAGGGGACTTACACCCCATAAATTCACGCCCCCCGCAACAAGTTCGGGATCTTCGACATGCCGGGCGTACACAAAGGGCTGCTGCGGACTCGGTTCCCTCGCCTCAGAGCCCCAGCGTTGGAGGGGGAATACGATCTGAATAAAGCAAATCAACAGAACGGAGATAAAAGCATACATTCAAAAACTTCGCTGTCGAGAAGAACCTTGAAATCTCTGGTTTCCTTGCTACATGATAAGATGCCATCGCAACCGACAGCTGTTGCCGAGCTGTATCAAATTCCGGTTGGATTCGCGGAACGATATAACAACGCTGACTATCGGGGGCCTCTTATTCAAGAACTGAACGATCACATTCGCTACTATCTTGGCTTTCTGGAGTCGATCCGTGTTGAACTGGTTAAGGATTTTCATGGATCATTTGATTTTGCCGTTGACAGTGCAGGCGCTGTCTTTTCAAATATTCGGCATCCATTCGCTGGTTTATATTCGGGGCGTCATAGGATTGTAATAGCCAATGAACAAAGATACTCATTCCAAAACATATGTGCGATACTCGCTCACGAAAGCACACATAATTATTTGGATATTCAATCCATAACCTTAAAGAATGTTGACGCAGAGATCCTGACGGATATCGCTGCAGCATATTTAGGATTTGGCTTCGTGCTTCTGAAAGGGTATGAGACCTATGGCATGTCCTTAGGATATCTGTCGATCAAATCGATAAAAGAAGTAATACACCAGGCTGTGAAACTAAGAGGATGGCCAATCTCGACACTGTTTGAGAGTTTTGAAACACTTTTTGACAAATTTAGGTTATGGGTCCCGAGCTTATTATGAGGTCTAAGACTATGGTCGAATTATATGGTCCTCCAACATTTCAGTCCGCCT
>JACNGQ010000014.1 GCA_014384025.1 Planctomycetota bacterium
TCTCAACGGTAACGCGAGAGTCGATAATGATAATCCTGATGCAGCAACGATAACGGGGTGGACGGCGTGGAATATCGACCTGCAGGCATTCGGTGTGAACCTTGCCAATGTCAATTCGATTACTCTTGGCCTTAGCTCGGTTACCGGCGGTACAGGTATGATGTACTTCGATGATATTCGGCTGTATCCACCGGCACCGTAAACAGGGATTGACGGTTAAGTAAAATTGCAGTTAATGCAATTGATTTGCAATTTCGGGGCCTGTACCAAATCGGTATAGGCCCCTTTTAAAATTGAGTATTTTTAAGATTACACTGCTCTGCGAAGAATATATTTACGATTGATAATCGTTTCCGACGCTCTTAAAAAAGAGAGGTGTTGTTGCAGATATATTCTTGACGGGAAAACAGATAATTTAGTATATAGGGATATAAGTGAAACATATACTTGCGCAGCCGGGCTTCTACGGATTTTGATCGGCCTGCAGGTGCGATTCTTGAAATTTTTCAACAGAGGAGGATTTATGCAAGCCATAGAGCTTCAATGGTGACTTTATGCTTGTCAAATGAGGATTTTTCACGTTCCAGTTAATAGGCAATATTTATTTTGAAGGAGGACAATTATGCGCAATAAATTGATTTATTTAATTTCTTTTGTTCTGGTTCTGGGCCTGACAATGAGTATAGTCGAAGGCGCCGATCCAAGTCTCGTCGGCTGGTGGAGGTTTGAGGAGGGTTCCGGCACTACTGCCTATGACTCAAGCGGCAATGGGCTCGACGGCACTTTGGTGGGCGGCGCTACCTGGACAGAGGGCCGCAACGGCGGAGGTATCGAACTTGACGGAACAAGCGGCTATGTCTCAATTCCTGATTTTGAACTTACTACCGATACCATAACTTTTGTGACATGGGTCAACGGCTGGAAAGGAGCCGATTGGGCGCCGCTTATATCCTCCCGCGAGGTGGGTCAGTGTGAAATGATCTTTAGTAACGACGATACGTTACGCTACGTCTGGAACAATGATTCATCGGCCACATGGGGATGGACCGGCGGCCCTGTCATTCCACAGGATACGTGGACTATGCTGGCCGTAACGATTGATCCTGATAAAGCAGTCGCGTATGTGTACACGGATGACGGGGGGCTCACCCAGTCCACCAATGCGATTGCCCACATTGAAGAGACTGTCGGCGCCCTGCAGATTGGTTATTCTTATGATCCAAGATACGTCCGTGGGATTATCGACGAAGCTGCGGTATTTAATCGTGCACTGACCGAGCAGGAGATTATGGGCCTTGTCCTTGGTCTTGGTGAAGGATATCCGTATTCATCCAGCCCTGTCCCGAAAAATGGTACACTCCTTCTGGATACATGGGTAAGTCTCGGCTGGCGGGCGGGAGATTTTGCCGTCTCACACGATGTGTACATTGGCGATAATTTTGACGATGTGGACGCCGGCGCCGAAGGCACCTTCGTGGGTAACCAGGACGGAACGTTTATTGTTGTCGGCTTCCCGGGATTCCCCTATCCGGATGGACTTGTTCCGGGTACGACTTACTACTGGCGGATCGACGAGGTTAATGACACCGAGCCGAACAGTCCGTGGAAAGGTGATATCTGGAGCTTTAGTATTCCTCCCAAGACAGCATATTTTCCCGACCCGGCTGATAGTGCAGAATCTGTAGATGTGGATGTAACCCTTAGCTGGACGGCAGGTTTCGGAGCGAAACTACATCACGTGTACTTCGGTGACAACTTTGACGAGGTGGATAATGCCGCCGGAGCACTCCCCCAGGGGGCTACAACCTATAAACCCGGCGCACTTAAAATGGCCAGGATTTACTACTGGCGTGTAGATGAGTTTGATGTTGGCGTAACGTATAAAGGTGACATCTGGAGCTTTACGACCGAAGGTGCTGTTTCGGCACTTGACCCGGCTAATGGTGCTGTGGATGTAACGCAAACACCTGTTCTGACCTGGACACCGGGACTTGGTGCTTCAAATGAAGTTTATTTCGGCACCGATGCAAGTGCACTGGAGAAAAAAGCCAGCGGCAGCCTCGGTTCCGAGAGCTATGACCCCGGACAACTCGAGTGGAATACTACTTACTACTGGCGTGTCGATGAGGCCAATAACGCAAACGCCGATAGTCCATGGACAGGCCCTCTCTGGAGCTTTACGACTGCCAACTTCCTTATCATAGACGATATGGAGAGCTACAACGACCTTGATGAAGGTGACCCGGCTTCCAACAGGATATATCTGGCCTGGCTGGACGGATTCGACAACCCGGCTGTGAACGGTTCTGTCGTCGGTTATGCCAATCCTCCATTTGCCGAGCAAAGTATCGTCAATAGCAGTTTGCAGTCGATGCCTATGGCTTATGACAACGCTGTCGGTAAATCCGAGGCGACCCTGACATTGACCTCCAGCCGTGACTGGACTGTAAAAGGTGTAAACACACTGACGATTTGGTTCAGAGGTGCAGCATCCAATGCCGCTGAGACGCTTTATGTTATTCTCAACGGTAACGCGAGAGTCGATAATGATAATCCTGATGCGGCAACGATAACGAGATGGACGGCATGGAATATCGACCTTCAGGCCTTTGCCGACCAGGGCGTCAACCTGTCAAATGTAAATTCAATTACTCTTGGCCTTAGCTCGGTTGCCGGCGGAGCAGGTATGATGTACTTCGATGATATACGACTTTATCCGCCGGCACCGTAAACAGCTATTGGCTGTTTTAGTAAATTGCAGTTAATGCAATCAATTT
>JACNGQ010000159.1 GCA_014384025.1 Planctomycetota bacterium
GAGCTTTACGACTGCCGACTTCCTTGTTGTGGACGATTTTGAGAGCTATAATGACCTCGAAGATATTGATCCGGCGAGCAACAATATTTTTATTGCATGGTCGGACGGATTCGATAATCCGGCTGTAAATGGTTCAGTTGTTGGTTATTTGAATTCTCCCTATGCCGAGATGACTATTGTTCATAGCGGCAATCAGTCGATGCCAATGTTCTATGACAATGCTGTCGGGAAATCTGAAGCGACTTTGACGCTGACTTACCCGCGTGACTGGACAGAGAAAGGGGTCAATATACTGACAATCTGGTTCAGAGGCAATTCTAACAACGCTGCTGAGACACTGTATGTTGCTCTCAATGGTAGTGCTGTTGTCACTAATGATAATCCTGATGTGGCACTAAGAGCTTCCTGGACGGCCTGGAATATCGAGCTTCAGGCGTTTGCAGACCAGGGTGTAAACCTTGCCAATGTCAATTCGATTACTCTTGGCCTTGGTAACAGGACTAATCCTGTTGCCGGCGGTTCGGGTATGATGTACTTCGATGATATTCGTCTCTATCCCCCCGCACCGTAAGCAGCAGGTTAAAATTATTTAACTTGTTAATATGGTGATTCGTATCAATTCGGGGCCT
Source organism: Planctomycetota bacterium (assembly GCA_014384025.1). GTDB lineage: Bacteria > Planctomycetota > Phycisphaerae > Sedimentisphaerales > Anaerobacaceae > NIOZ-UU13. Next base: position 630 of record JACNGQ010000159.1, read on the forward strand.
AAACCAAAACGGTATAGGCCCTGATATTTTTTCGCATACCGAGCTTTGTTTGTGATGCATTTCACGTTTTGCTCAATTTGTGCTTCTAATTAAATTAGATTGACCAACAAGTCCGAATCTGCGATTATATCTTGTGTTTTAGCCTCATTTTGTTGTATTTATATTGGAACTTTTTGGGGCAATATTGGTCTAAATGAGGGAAATACCGGTGACGGAAGTGGCGAATATCAATCTTGATGACGCTGTTTTGGTTAGGCAATGCTGGCAGGGCGATTCTGCGGCAATAGAGCGGCTTATTCTGAAGTATCAGAATCGCATATATAACGTAATATTAAAAATTTGTGCCGATCCCGATGATGCAGCGGAACTAACACAGGACACATTTGTCAAAATAATAGAGAACATAGAAAATTTCCAGGGCAGAAGCAGTTTTTATACGTGGGCGTTCAGAATAGCCGTAAACTTAACCTTGAATTACTGCCGGAGGAATGTCAGGATTGGGTTTAGCTCGCTGGATGCAGAGCAGGTTCCAAACAACAGCCAGCCGGGCAGACTCTTGAAGGAGTTGTTAAGTGATGATAGCTCACTCGATCCTGCGGTGGTTGCTCAGGACAATGAGTTATGTCAAATTCTTGTTGAGTCTTTGAAGAAATTAGATGATGCACAAAGAGCCGTAGTGGTGCTGCGGGATATTGAAGGTATGAATTATAACCAGATTGCAAATGTGTTGGATATTGAGTTAGGTACGGTAAGAAGCAGATTAAGTAGAGGCAGGAAAAAGCTTAGACAGATTTTGGAGGCCATTTTGCAATGAAAGAAATTCCGAATTTAGACGAATTGCTCAATAGCTTCATTGATGGAGAGCTGGCACCCAGACAGCACACCGAAGTTCAACGGTTGCTGGCTCACGATGAGAAAATTGCTCAACGGCTGGATGAACTTCAGCAATGTAAGATGTTTCTGAGTTCTATGCCTGTTGTCGAGGCTCCGCCGCAGATTTTGGAAAATGTAAAAGCTTCCCTGGCCAGAAGAACTTTGCTGGGTGAAGAGCCCTCGGCTTTTGATGAGCAGATTGGGGCAAGGCATTTGCTCGGTCGTAAGCTCTTCGCTGCCGCTGCTATGCTTGGCCTGGTTGCCGTTTTGGCAGCGGTTGTTTATTCTATTGTAGCTCCCACTATTCCTCAGGGGCCGATTGCTGCCGAACGTAAAAGTATGCCTGCGACAATTGATTTAGCAGAGCCGGCGCCGGTAATAGTAGTTGCTGCACAGTTTAGCGGCAGGCTTGAATTGCAGACAAATACCCTGCCTGCTGTTGTAGGATTTATTAACCGGGCGATTGAAGAAAATGTCCCTTCAGATGAGTGGATTGCATCCGACCAAAAAGAGATCAGGGAGCCACACTCGCTTATTTGCAGCAGCGAAAGCTTTAATTTACTTTTAGCCCGGTTGGATGATATTTGGAGCAAGCTGGATTCGGCCACGCTGTTTGTTGACACCGAAGTTTTTGGCCGGAAGGTCGTTGTTGAAGCGGTTACTGCTGATCAGATTGCCGGTATAGTCAACCAGGATGATTCTACAAGGCGTATCGAAGTGGCGAGGGATTTTGCTGTTCTGAATAATATTGCCGAACATTTACCCGGCAGAGAGATTCTGACCGCTATCGATAATACCACGGTGGGTTTGATAATCCCGCCCAAGCCGGTCTTGACCTCGAACCACAAAACGACAACAAAAGTACCCTCCAGAACCGGGGCCGACAAGAACATACACTTGACAATTACAGTCACAGACAGTAAATAAGGGACTACGGCTTTTAATAACTTCATTGAACCTGCACTCCAGAGAACAAAGGAATGCTTGATATACAGAACTGCTGCCTGGTTGTTGTTGACGTTCAGGGCAAGCTTGCCCAGTTAATGTATGACAAACAGGTTCTATTCAAAAATATCCAAATTCTCATCAAAACTGCTAAAATCCTCAATATCTCAATCCTCTGGTGCCAGCAGTGCCCCGACGCCCTTGGTCCGACGATACCTGAAATAGCACAGCTTCTGACAGGCAATGAGCCGATAGACAAGTCGGCTTTCAGTTGCTGCGGCAACGAGCAATTCAACATTAAGTTGAATGAATCAAAACGACAGCAGGTTATGTTGTGTGGCATAGAAACACACGTCTGCATTTATCAAACAGCGGCTGATTTGCTTGCCAAAGGTTTTAGTGTGGATCTGATTGCAGACGCCGTTTCTTCGAGAACGCCGGAGAACAAGCAGATTGCGATAAACAGAATGGCTGCTGAAGGAATAAATATCAGTTGCACAGAGATGGCCTTATTCGAGTTGCTCAAGACCGCCGAACACCTTCAATTCAAACAAATCGCAAAACTGATAAAATAAGCTTTTATTTCTCAGTTGGCTGAAATATTCCTCATGTTTATTAATGCTGACTTTGAAGCTTTATTTTCTGCAAATAATTATAAAAAGGCGCAATCATATCGAAGCCACAAGCTAAATCATCGACCAGCTTATTGCTGAAAAGGGCATCATCTATTTTTCTATTACAAACCAGATACATATTTCTTCTCTGATACCAGTTCTGGATTATTTCAGGCTTGGTTTTGTCGATTACTCTCTTGTATTTCTCGCCTTCCAGGACAAAAGTCTTTTGTTTGTCGAAAAAAGAGATGGCTTTCAGGAATTCTTTGGGATTGTCGTCAATCATCTCCCTGAATCTGCTCATTATGGCTGATGCAGCATTATAAAATCCCATCCCATATCGGTATGAATTCACAGACAGCTCGAAGAAATAACCGCAAACATGTGTTGTCCAATCCTTCTTTTGATTCTTAAAGGTAAACCATACAGTGCTCCGAAAAGATGATTTGTCTTTGGAAAACCTCGTATCGCGATAAATCTTTGAAATCGTCTTGTTCACTGCAGGAGTTATTTCGAAAGAAGGATCGATATCCAGCATGAAATCCCCCAAATCCATAACCAGGTCCCGCAACGGCTGCAGAACATATTCTTCGTAATCAGCCCTGTGTACCTGGAACCAGGCCTTGTTATTATTTGCTTCCAGGCCCCGAAGGAATTTCAACGTTTTGGGTGAAAATCCCATGAAGCTATTTCCTTCTCTCTCGGTCATTTTGTAACCACCCTTCATTCAATGTAAATTCGTCTCGAATTCTGTAAGGTTATCAAGAATGCGTTCTAAATCATTTTCGAAACGGTCGATTTGACTCCTTGAAAATCTTTTATAGAACAGCCTTGTCATTTCTTCTGAGACTTCGATATATTTTTTCTCCATTACCCTGTCTTTTTTCGTACGTTTTATCAGGATTTTCCGTCTATCTGTTTTAGAATATTGACGCCTGACAAAACCTATCTTTTCAAGTCTGTCGAGCATACTTGTCAGGGTTGATTTTTTCAGTTGCGTTTTTTTCGCGAGTTCGTTGATTGGTATGCCGTCTTTTTTCCAGAGCGCAAACATTATCCTGCCCTGAGCGGGATTAATTTCAATGCCGTGTTGCTTTGACATTCGGACGAAGATTCTCTCTCCGACCTGACGTATCTTGGCCATCAGGAAACCTGCCTGGCTTTGTTCCTTCATTTTTTTCATTTTAACTCAAATTCAAAAGGTGCTTGTTGATATCCGCCCCTGGCAAAGACAGGTAACAGCTTAAGTATAGTAAATTCAGGGTCATCCGCACCGCCCGGCCAATGTATTTTCCAGCCATCCTGCCAGAGTTGTTTCTTGAGCTGCTTATCTGTGACTTCTTCTATTTCTCCGCTTAGCATCAGACACTGAAACTCGCTTGGTACTGACGAAAAAACAGATAAATAAACGGACACCTTTGAGTTGGCCCGGATTTGCTTCATTTTGACTGATGAGCTGCTGGTTACCATATAAACCAGAAAATCCTCTTTATGCTGCTCGAATATCTCGACTAAGCCGGGGTATTCTTTTTTATTTCTCAAATTAGACATAATTCTCGTGTGTGGAAAACCATTACTTCCGATAGTACTCAGATACATCACATCAGTTGTTTCCATTAAATTCAAACATGCTTCTTTTAGTTCTTTTTCTTCCATAGCATTTTTCCTTTACTGAAAAATTTAATCCGCTAAACACCTCATGTTTAATTCAAAAAAAAACAATTTCCGCTCTAATTGTTTTGTGTTGCGATTCTCTTTCATTTTCGATATCTTCTTTGTTGAAAATATAGTTTTATATAAGATAGTATTATATAGTACTATATGGGACTGTTGTCAAACATAATATCTACTTTTGTTATTTTTATAAAATTGCTTATCTTGATCTAAATTTGATTCTGATGAGTGGTTTGGCGAAGTAAGCGGTGATTAAGCTGAGTTCTTTTTGTCTTTTGTGCCGGATATGTTTTTCTTTTCGGATTTTGAATCTTTTGTCTTGGTTTCAGTGGTTTTAGTTTCGGTGGTTTTGGTTTCGGTTTCTTTTTTTCCGGCGCCCTTGTCGGTTGTCTTTTTCTCGCCTTCTTTGTCTTTTTTGTAACCTTCGCTTCTGTAATCGGTCTGATAGAATCCGGAGCCTTTGAAGATTACTCCCGCTCCGGCACCGATAAGCCTTTTCAATTTTCTTTTCCCGCACTTTGGGCACGTGCGCAGGGATTTGGCCGTTATGCTCTGGAACTGCTCAAATCCACACCCACAGCTCTCACAGATATACTCATAAGTCGGCATCGCAATTACTCCTCCGCTTCCATTTCACACTCGTCGGCTGTTGGCTCTTCTGGGATAGCTTTTTGTTGGGCGGGTTGTTCTGTAGTCAGCTTGTTGACAATCACTTTGCTTGGCCGAATAATCCGGCCGTTGAGTGTGTATCCCTTTTGGAACTCTTCAAGGACAATATTATCTTCCTTCTCAATCTCGGTCTTTTGCATCATTGCTTCGTGCATGGCCGGATTGAATTTTTCGCCCGGCGATTTTATTTGCTCGACACCATGCGATTTAAAGATATCGAGCATCTGGTCGTGGATAATCTGAATACCTTTAATAAATACGTCGGCATCTTCCGCCGAGTGTGCATTTTGCAAAGTATGTTCGAAATTATCCAGGGCAGGCAGCAATGATTTGATTATCTTTTCTTTTTCGTAGCAAATGGTATCGGCTATTTGCTTTGGGACTCGTTTCTGGAAGTTTGCATAATCGGCGCTGACTCGCTGCAGCTTTCCGAAAAGCTCGTCTTTTTCTTTTTGAAGACCCTCTAAATTCTGGCGGAGTTCTTCCGGATCATTCTTAACTTTCTGCGAATCTTCGCTTTTTGGTTTTTCTTTTCTCTTCGGGTTCATCTCTAGTTACCAAAATGTTTTTTCAGTTTCTCGAAAAAGCGTGTGGACTGAGGAGAAACACTTTTGTTTTGACTTTTAGCAAATTCTCTAAGCAGCTCTTCCTGTTTTGAGTTTAGTTTCACTGGTGTTTCGATAGTTATTTGCACGAGTTCGTCACCGGTCCGTCGTGTCCTTAGATCCGGCAGGCCCTGTCCTTTAATTCTAAAGATGCTTCCATATTGTGTCCCGGGCGGAATTTTCAAGCCTTGTGTGCCGTTCAGGCTTGGAACGTCAACGGTTGTCCCTAAAGCGGCCTGTGTAAAGCTTATTGGCACAACTGCAACCAGGTCACTTCCATCACGCTGCAGAAATTTATGAGGTTTAATTCTGACATAGCAATACAGGTCGCCCCTCGGTCCACCGCCATGGCCGGGTTCACCTTCGCTGGCGACTCTTATACCCTGTCCTTCGTGCACTCCGGCGGGGATTTTGATACTGACGATTCGCTTCTTAGGCACTCTGCCTGTGCCTTTGCATTGTTTGCACGGATTGGTAATGACCTGTCCGCTGCCGCCGCACTGCCGGCATGTTGAGACCATCTGGAAAAAACCGCCGCCCCTTGCGACCTGTCCGCTGCCATTGCAGGTCGGACATCGTCCGGGACTGCTTCCTTTATTACTTCCGCTGCCTCTGCATTCGCCGCATGTGTCCTGCCGCGTAAATTCGATACTCTTCTCAGTGCCTTTAGAGATGTCATTAAGCGTCAATTCCACGGTGGTCTCCAGATCATAACCGCGTGTCGGCCCTGCTCGTCGGCTTGACCTTCTCTGCCCACCGAAGATTCCGCTGAAGAAATCGTCAAAGCCGAACATGCTGAAGATATCTTCGACGTTCATCCGCGAGAAGTCGTGCATTCCGGATCCTCGAAGACCTTCGTGTCCGAACTGGTCATAACGCTGCCGCTTCTCGGTATCGCTCAGAACCTCATAGGCCTCGGCGCATTCTTTGAATTTGGACTCGGCCTCTTTATCACCCGGATTCTTGTCCGGATGATACTTCATCGCCATACGCCGGTATGAACGTTTAATATCGTCGGCGGAAGCGCTCTTGCCAACGCCTAAAACTTCATAATAATCCCGTTTGGCCATAATCTCATACTTCGTGATTTGTCGCTCTTGACTTTAGCCACAATTCACGAAGTTTTATCTTACAGATCCTGGTATTGGCTCTTCGTCCTTGTCCTTCAGCTCTGTTACTAAAACATTGGTTGTAAGCATAAGCCCGGCCACTGAAGCAGCCATTTCCAATGCGGTCCTGGCAACCTTTGCAGGATCGATAATTCCCGCTTTGAACATATCGACGAATTTGCCTGTATTGGCGTCGTAGCCGATGTTTTTGCCTTGTTCCAGAAGTTGAGCGACAACCACGTCACCTTGTTCACCGCCGTTGTCAACAATTTGAGTTGTTGGTGCCTTGAGCGCTTTGGCTATAATGTCAAAGCCGATTTTTTCATCGCCTTTTGCTTTGGCTTTGGCCTTTTCTACTTCAGCGATGGCACGCAGGAACACTACACCGCCGCCTGCAACAACACCTTCTCCAGCCGCAGCTCTTGTAGCGTGAAGCGCGTTTTCCAGCAGGGCTTTGCGTTCCTTCATTTCCGTTTCCGTAGCGGCGCCCGCTTTAATGACGGCCACTCCGCCGGTCAGCTTAGCTAAGCGTTCCTGCAATTTTTCACGGTCATAGTCGCTGGTTGTGGCAACAATTTGATTGCGTATTTGTCCGCAGCGAGCGGTAATGTCTTTCTTTTTGCCTGCACCTTCGATTATTGTTGTAGTGTCCTTATCCACAACGATTTTTTTGGCCTGGCCAAGTTGAGAAAGCTCAATGCTTTCGAGCTTAATGCCCAAATCTTCGGTAATCACCTGTCCGCCGGTCGAGATTCCTATATCAGCCAACATCGCTTTTCTGCGGTCGCCGAAGCCCGGAGCTTTGACCGCACAGACCTTCAGCACACCTTGCAGACGATTGATAACTAATGCCGCTAAAGCCTCGCCTTCTACGTCTTCTGCAAGAATCAACAATGGCCTGCCCACTTGTGCGACCTTTTCCAGCAGAGGAATAAGCTCGCGAACGCTCGATATCTTCTTCTCGTGCAGCAGGATATAGACATCTTCGAGGACCGCTTCAAGGGTATTTGGGTCAGTCATAAAATACGGCGACATATAGCCCTTGTCGAATTGCATGCCTTCGACTACGGTCAGCTCGTTTTCCATTCCTTTGCCTTCTTCGACCTCGATGACTCCATCACTGCCTACCTTGTCCATTGCGTCGGCCAGAATTTCGCCTACCGAAGGGTCGTTATTTGCGCTGATGGTTGCGACCTTCGCAATGTCACTGTGGCCTTTTACAGGCACGCTGACGTCCTGGATGTATTTGGTGACGACTTCGGCGGCCTTGCTGATTCCCCGCTTAATGGCCATCGGGTTCGCACCGACCGTAACGTGCTTTAATCCCTCGGTGTAAATCGCTTCGGCCAATACTGTTGAGGTTGTCGTTCCGTCACCGACAACATCGGAGGTTTTGCTGGCGACCTCATTGATCATCTTTGCGCCCATATTCTTGAATGGATCTGGCAGCTCGATTTCTTTGCTGACCGAAACGCCGTCCTTGGTTACTTTTGGAGAGCCCCAGCTTTTGTGCAGAATAACGTTTTTGCCGGTGGGTCCGAGAGTAATTTTTACTGCTTCGGCTAATTGCGACAAACCATCTTTGAGCTGTGCTCGTGCCGTATCGTCAAACATTAATTGTTTTGCCATTTTTCAATACCTCTTTTTAATTTTCTTCTTATCATTTTTAGCTCATACTCTGCCAACTATGAACTAATCTCTTATCTTTCAACGATTCCGTGAATGTCACTTTCCCGCAGAATCACATATTTCTCTCCGTCGATTTCGACATCGTTTCCACCGTATCTTGCATAAATAACTTCGTCTTTTTTCTTTACGGACATTTTGGCTCGTTTGCCGTTTTCGAGCAGTTTACCCGGACCGATTTCTACTACTTTACCGATTTGAGGTTTTTCTTTTGCTGTGTCCGGTAGAATAATCCCGCCGGTTGTTTTCTCTTCGGCCTCTAATTGCTTGATTACAATTCTGTCATCCAGGGGTTTAAGTTTCATAACTCACTCCTTATCTGTTTTGGTTATTTTTTAATTTCTTATTTGTCTTTGATTTCAAGCACCACGACAGTATTAACAGCATCTGGTGCCTCACGTGGAATTCTAACTACAATTTTATCCTTAAGTTCACGTCTGACACTTAGGTTAGTGCGTTTATCATCAGCCAGAAGATAAGCTTTGTTGACCTGGTTTTTCAGTCCCGGCACTTCCAACTTGAGGTTTGTCGGCCAGTCGAAAACGTGTAGATACAGCTTGCCGGGTTTTGCGGTACATCGACCCCACGGTAACTTGCCGAGCGGACTGGCCGTGGTCCCGTAAATGCTTTCGCTGTTTACCTTCATCCAATTGCCTATCGCCGCCAGACGCTCAATACTCGCATCCGGAATAAGACCCTCTGCGGTAGGCCCGACATTCAGAAGGAAGTTGCCGCCTTTGCTGGCGATGTCCGCCAGGTTTTGTATCAGGACTTTATTTGATTTCCAGTTGTGGTCATCGGATTTATAACCCCACGTATCATTCATTGTCATGCAGGATTCCCAGTCAACGCCCGGCAGGCCCGTTGCCGGAATCTGCTGTTCGGGGGTACCGAAATCACCGGAGTATTCCTGGTCGCCTTTGTTCAGCCCTTCCATCCCTTTGCGCCCTTTACCTACTCGGTTGTTTATAATTATATTCGGTTGAAGGGCTTGAACATAATTATACAGGTCCTTACCCTGCGGTTCTGTCCAGTCCTTTATCCATTCACCGTCGAACCACATAACGCCGAGAGGGCCATAATTGGTTATCAGCTCTTTGAGCTGCGGTTTCATATAGTTTTCAACGTATCGGGCAAAGTTAGGATTCGACTTTTTACCGTCATTATAGTCCGGATAGAAAGGCCTCTGGGCATCCGGGTGATGCCAGTCCATTATCGAGTGGTAGAAGCAAAGCTTAATGCCCTGTTTCTTACATGCCTTTGACAGCTCTTTGAGTATGTCACGCTTGAAAGGCGAAGAATCCATAATGTCGTAGTCCGTTACCTCTGAATCCCACAGGCAAAAGCCGTCGTGATGTTTGCTGGTGATGACGATATACTTCATACCGGCATTTTTGGCGATTCCAACAAATTCATCGGCGTTGAACTTAACCGGATTGAACTGCTGGGCAAGAGGTTCGTACTCCGCCACTGGTATATCAGCTCTTTCCATAATCCATTCGCCGATACCCGGAATTTCCTTGCCTTTCCACTGGCCTGCCGGGACCGCGTAGAGGCCCCAGTGGACAAACATGCCGAATCTTGCATCCCGCCACCACTTCATTCGTTCGTCTTTGCTGAGAGTGCGTTTCTGGCCGACTCCCTGACAACCGGCAATAAATAACATAGATAAAGCTGCGATTATTATCGCTGTGCTTATCTTGCTCCTGCAGGTACTCTCGTGATTACGAAGCTGGGTTCTGTTATCATCCATTTTTTGCCTCTTAGTTCTACTGGTTGTACATTTTAAAGCAGCAGTAGCTCACATACTTAAACTTGTTTGGGGTTCATAAAACGATTCAGGCTGCTTTCTTACATCATGCCGCCCATGCCGCCCATGCCGCCCATGCCACCCATACCGCCGCCGCCGGGTCCACCAGGAGGCATTTGTTCTTTATCGCCGGGCTTTTCGGTAACAAGGCAATCCGTTGTCAGCAACAGTCCGGCAATACTCACGGCGTTTTGCAGAGCAATTCTCGTAACCTTGACCGGGTCAATTATGCCGGCTTTCAGCAGGTCTTCGTATTTGTCCGCATCTGCGTTGTAACCGAAGCCTCCTTTGCCTTCTGCAACTTTGTTGACCACGAGATTTGGAGTGGTCCCGGCGTTAAAAGCTATGCAGTGACATGGCATTGAAAGCGACTTTGCAAGAATATCGGCACCGGTTTTCTCATCACCTTTAAGCTTCAAATTCTTTACCGCATCGATGCAGCGGATTAGTGCTACTCCTCCGCCCGGTACGATACCTTCTTCGATAGCTGCTCTGGTGGCGTGCAGGGCATCTTCGATTCTGGCCTTTATTTCTTTCATTTCAGCTTCACTTGCGGCGCCGACATTGATTTGAGCAACGCCGCCGGTAAGTTTAGCTAAGCGTTCCTGGAGCTTCTCACGGTCATAATCACTGGTTGTAATTTCTATTTCGTCTTTTATCTGCTTGATTCTGCCGTTAATGCCCTGCTGACTGCCTGCGCCTTCAATTATGATTGTAATATCGTTATCAATGGTTACCTTTTTGGCCTGGCCAAGCTGGCTAACGCTAATATTCTCCATCTCAATGCCCAAGTCTTTGTAAATAGGCTCGGCGCCTGTCAATACGGCTATGTCCTGAAGCATTGCTTTTCTGCGGTCGCCGTAACCGGGTGCCTTCACGGCTGCAACCTGAAGTACGCCTTTAAGCTTATTAACAACCAAAGTTGCCAATGCTTCGCTTTCAACGTCTTCTGCGATTATCAACAAAGGCTTTTTGGCCTTTGAGACCTTCTCAAGCAGCGGAATGAGCTTACCGACATTGCTGATTTTTTCTTCATAGACAAGAATGAATGGTTTTGACAATTCGCAGACCATTTTATCTGTGTCGGTTGCGAAATGAGGCGAAAGATAACCGCGGTCGAACTGCATACCTTCGACGAATTCAACGGTCGTCTCGAAACTTTTACCCTCTTCAACTGTGATAACACCGTCTTTGCCGACTCGCTGAAAGGCTTTGGCCATAATCTTTCCGATTTCCACATCGTTATTGGCTGATACCGAGGCGATATTAATGATATCGTCGGCCTTTGTTATATTAATTGGTTTTGCCAGCGTGGCCAGCTTATCGGTTACAGCCTTGGCCGCCTTTTGCATTCCGCGGTTCAGGGCCATGGCATCGGCGCCTGCCGCGAGGTTTTTGTATGCTTCTTTGAACAGCGCTTCGGTGAGAACCGTGGCGGTTGTTGTTCCGTCACCGGCTATCTTCGAGGTTTTGCTCGCTGCTTCTTTTACTAATTTTGCGCCGAGATTCTCGTTTTTGTCGAGAAGATCAACTTCTTCAGCGACCGTTACGCCGTCTTTGGTTACGGTTGGACCGCCCCAGCTTTTATCTATGACGGCGTTTCGGCCTCTCGGGCCAAGGGTTGGTTTTACGGCTGCGGCGAGTTTTTCAACGCCCGCCAGCAGTTTGGCTCTTGCATCGGTTTCAAATGCCAATTCTTTGACTGCCATAATTAAATGCCTCCTAAATTTTCTGGCTTACAAAAGATTTAATCGTTAATTTTCGCATAATTCATACTAAACCTGCAAAAGATATACCAGCTTCTGTACAGATATAAAGCTATTTTGGCCAGATTGCGGTAAGTAGCTTATTTACAGGCATATATAGAATGCAAAATTTGGCATTTATAAGTATGTTGACAGGATAGCTCAGATGCAAAGGTGCCAATTTTGGTATTGAAAGCCAGCCTGATACGCCAAACTGACAGGATTTGTCATATTGACGAAGCTGTTTTTATAAGGAATGCTTCAAGTATGTGTAGTTGGTCTGAAAAGTTAATTATAACCCTAATATTGCCCTAACAGGGCTGATTTGTAAAGGAAACCAGATGTTTTGTCACCCTCTGAAGAAGCCAGAAACTACCATTATGCGGCTAAGAAACCTGATTTCGCACGCTAAATTAGTACAATTAAGACAAGTCTAAACGCGGAATACTGATTGTTCTCAGGGGCATTTATTGACGAAAAACCGCCCTGATTAGCCTAAATGGCTCGCGTGAGGCTACCTTAGCTATAGTCTTGATGACCTCACGTATATTGTTTAACGACAAGAGATTACTGATTATTATTCTTGCTGCCAATTCTTATTACTCTCGGATTGCTCACTTTCGTCTATTGAACAGGATGTCTGCGGGAAGCTCGGAGAAGGTTCCTGTGAGGCTTCAGGCTGCTCTGTTTCGGTCTGTGAGGGTTCTGAGCTGCCTTCCTGCCATGACTGCTCGGTAGCACTTTCGGGCCATTGCTCTGTTTGCACAGATGGCTGATTAGTTTCTTTTTGGGGACTGAAAACGCTGAGAATCTTTTCAAATAAGTTCCAAGACATAGTTTACCTCCTTACCAGATTGGGTTTCTTACGACTTTTTCGTGATTTTTCGGCCTTTTTGAGACAGTAAAGGTCATTATTTCCCTGTTTTCGGCTGTTTTTAGCCAAGACTTTATCAGGAAAGCGTATATTTGAAGAACCTGGTATTTATTTGCCCAAATTAACATTGCTTAAGATTCTAATTTTCAAAATTGTGTTAGAATTGGCTTTGTTTTGGGTTTGTTTTGGCTTTAATTGGGTTTGAATTGGGTTTGAATTGGCTTTGAATTGGGTTTGAATTGGCTTTGTTTTTTGGCCTGAGCCAGCGGATAAAATCATGTAATTGCTTGTCATATCTAAGGTTATATTCATTTTGTCATTTCCAAAATTGGGTTTGTTTTGCATAAAAAGCTTATAAATTCGTACGTAAGAATTCGTAGAATTTATCTCGTGAAGCGTATTGTGTATCGCGTATTGCGTATTTTGGGCTTCGCTGGCCATTTAGAGTATTCCAAATTAAAGATGGACGATTTTGATCCCATTAGAGTTTAAGGCCCTCTAACGGGACAAGGCTTGGCTTTCTGGCC
>JACNGQ010000013.1 GCA_014384025.1 Planctomycetota bacterium
AGGTCAACTTTGGCATAACTTTGAAAAGCCAACACCAGGCTAATGACGATTAAGCATAGGTAGAACATAGTTAGTCTTACTATTGTAGTTTTCATTTTTGTCACCTCCTCCTGTTTTGTATTACTGCGCTGTAAAATTTGTTTTGATAAAGATACTATTTTGACAATAGCTTACGGGTAAAGGTGGTCCCCGACCACCGAATCGTCGGTCAGGGACCGACGCTACCCTCTTAGAATTTATCATAATTTATTTAACAACGCATTACATCAATGGTAAAAATTAAATTTGCAGTAATTTCTACTGCTGTTTTCAAATTTCCTCTACTTTCTACTGGTATCCCATTGCTTTGATTTGGGCGTCAAAGTCGAGTGGTAGGTCTGCTAACGGCTTGTTCGCATCGCGTCCGGCGTACTGCAGCATGTTCAGAAGTAGCCGATCGGCCACGGGATTACGGCTCAGGTTTTCACGGATGTGGAGCGTGTTCAGGATGAACCGGCCCGCTCCCAGGGTGTTGACTGATACGAATAACCCAGCCGAGTAATCTATCGAGGTGTTGATTGCGCCGGCGACTACCTCTGTGGGCGAGTCCTGACCAGTCCACGCAACGTCTGGAATAATCTCGCGATAGAAGGTATAGTCCATCAGGCCTCCGGCGGGAAGACCCTTGGGTTGAGTAGCCGAAGGCGTATCGAAACCATCAAAGATGGGATGCTTCTTTGCCCATTCGTCCTTGTGGTATAGCCACGATGGTAGATTCTCCAGGGTACCTTTGTTTGCAAGTGGGACCCAGGCGGCCGGCTGTTCTCCATTGGCGAAGACCATGGGCGAAAGAAAGATGACCGTCGAGCCTTGGGCTATGCGGCAGGCAAGATTTTTAAACGCTTCAGCGCCGCCAGGGGCAGCCGGACTGCTGGAGGTCAGAATTACTTCGCGAGAGCTTGACCGGTCAGGGGAGAATGCCCGGACGTGGATACCATGGTCCGCAAGCCACTTAGCCAGCTCTGAATCTTCGCCCCACAACACCACTTCTGTCTCAACCACTGGCATCTCCGCCGGGTCGGCAACGTAGAACTCTACATCTCCGCCAGCAGCAGCGCCGCCCTTCTCAAAAGCCGCCAGGAATCGGTATCTGCCCGCTGGTCCATCTATCACGACATCCTCCGAGAAAACCGGAATTGCGAACGAAGGCTGTGGCATGTTATCAGGAGGCGGAATCGTGATGGTGATTGTCTTCTCGAAGGCTCGGACAGTATTCGGACCAACCACCTGCAAGCGCACCGGGTACTCGCCCGGCAGGAGCATGTCTTCGTTGGCAAGCACCGCCTCCAGCCGAACCGGTGTCTTGCGATACACATTGACCGGCTCGACAAACAAGCACCACCGCAACGGATACCAGCCATCGAACACACAGTCCACTGTGCCGGGCTTCAAATCCCGGAACAAAGTTATCACGCCCTCTCCAGCATCTCCACAGTCAGTTGTCCCGGTCATACTGTAGGCGACAACGTTGGGATTTGATCGAATTGCGTTCAAACCGAGCAGGCGTTGTTGGCCCATCCGGGCAAGGCATCTGGTGAAATAGTCCTCCGGGCTGGCGAAGGTGTCCGCCAGGTTCCATCGTTTCCAATCAACCATGAACCGGTCCAGTCGTTCACGATACCATTGGGCGTCTTCGAGCTTCTCCGCGCCCAACTGCTCATATTGACGGGTCATTTTCGACAAATCCAAGCTGCTGCCGATGCCGTACTCCGAGATAAAAACCGGATTTTCCCCTCCGCTGGCGGTCCGGAGTTCACGGATAATGGCCGCTGTATGCGGGACCCTTTTGTAGGGGTGCTGGTCACTGATTACGTCTTCCCAAACCGTCGAACCGGGATTGCTCAAGCTGCCGATGTCGGCCACGCCATCGAATCGGCCGCTGTTAAGCATTACCACACGTGTATCATCCAGTGAACGGACCAGAGGCAGCATACCTGCCGCGTGCCGGAATACTGGGCCGTCAGGGTTTTCGTTCAAAAGCCCCCACATCACTACACACGGATGGTTACGGTCGCGCTTAATCATCTCTCTTATTTCCCTGTCAAACCGCTCGCCCATTTTGGGCGAATCCTGCAGGAACCAGCCAGCGAACGACTCTTCATAAATCATGAATCCTATCTCATCGCACAGTTCGAGCTGATAGCGCGCGGGCACAGAACAGAAGAACCGGATGGAGTTGAATCCCATCACCTTCATATCAAGCAGTTCCCGGCGCGCAAGGTCTGCATCATGCGGCCAGTGAAGACCGATGGGATAGTGTGTTGCAGTGTGAGAGGACTTCAGAAAGATGCGCCGGCCGTTCAACTGAAAGCAGCCGTTCTCGAACCTGAAATCGCGGAATCCGCAACGGGTGGAGTGTTCGTCGAAGGAGTTCGACCCTTCCGTCCAAACCCGTGCCGTCACCCGGTACAAGTATGGTTCGTTGAGATTCCACAGGCGTGGATTGTTAATCTGTAACTTGCTCTCAATAAGCGTATCGCCGGGAGGCAGGTCGTAATTTAGAGCAGCGGCATTGAGCGTCTCGCCGCTTGCCGCTGGCGCGACGGTGAACTCAAAATGTCCATTGGCGTTTTTCGGCAACGCATTTTGCACGTTTGCTTGAATATGAATCGTTCCCGTGTTGGGGTCGGGGCGAACGTATAGGTCCGCTACTCGCACCGCGGGAGACACGATTAGCTCAACCGAGTCAACGATTCCACCGTCGTTATACAGCGCTCCCGGTCTGAACGGA
>JACNGQ010000311.1 GCA_014384025.1 Planctomycetota bacterium
AAATCGCCGCATGAAAAACATGCAAAATAAACAAGAACTTGACGGATTGTAGTACAGGATGCAGCTCGCCGCGACCTTGCCATCGAGGAACTCGAGTACTGCGTCGTGAAGGCCGAAAAGAGCGGCCTGGTGATTTACTCCACGGCCAGACCGTGGGAGTATGTACCCGAGATCGAAGAAGGTGCGACCGTGTATATGGGTCAAACCATGCTGCTCATGCCCGACCTTGCCAGGATGCAGGTGAAGATCAATATTCACGAATCCTTTATCGACCGTATGAGGCCGAAGTTGGCCGCCCAGGTGTCACTGCCGGACAGAACGCTTGCAGGCGAGGTCTCCTCCGTGGCTTCGGTCGCTGAGCCGGCCGGTGAGTGGAACGGATACGTAGGATTTTATTCATTATCCTTACAATCAGAGATGTCCTTCATGTATGCAACTTTAAATATTGCGATGAAATACTTCAAAGTATATAATACGAATAGAGTGAAGAAACAAAGTTCAGTTGTGTGGCTGAGTAGATATTGGATGGTAGATGTCTAACAATACCCAAATTAGTTCTACTCCATTCGGAGGCGGTCGTTTTTCTACCACACATTGGAGTGTGGTGCTTGCGGCGGGCCGAAGCTCATTACCACAGTATGACCTGGCGCTGAGTACATCATGTCAAAGGTACTGGTTTTCACTTTATGCTTACCTTAGCCAGCACGTCTATGATGCTCATCAGACTGCAGACTATACGCAAGTTTTCTTTGCTCAAATGTTGGAGAAACATTATCTCCGCAAAGTTGAACCAAAATCCGGTAAGTTTCGCTCATTTCTGTCGGCAGCGCTTAGAGACTTTTTGACCGATGAGCATGAGACGCGCCAACGCCGGTCTCGAAGTACACATTGCTTATTCAATGGAGAAGCAAATAGAAAAAGTATAGATAACACAAATTAAGGAGAAAGAAATGTTAGACCATAACCAACTTAAATCAGACAAAAAACTTAATACTTACAGTCATTCCTGCAATTGCTGCTCGATGTCCAGACGATCCTTTTTGGGGACGGCCGCGGCCTGCACGGCGGCGCTGACAACGGGGTGCGCAAGCCTCGAAAGCATCCACACTACGCCGAAATCGCATGAAGAGATTGATCTCACATCTTTCCGTCCACGGCCAAAGGTCCGTGTAATGAGTGTGGTCGCTCGCGAAAAGCCACCGTATTGGCTCGGTTGGCCGGGCACTGCTTACGATGTGGAGGGTGAGCGGGCAAGATACACAGAGGCAATCGCCGACATCGGCCGGCGAGTGGGGATTGAAATCCTCGAAGAGAGACAACCACTGGAAGAGAATGCAGTCGTCGCTGCTTTTGTCAAAAAGGTCAAAGCTGAGAAACCTGATGCCGTGTTCGTCACGCTCCAGCACTTCCAGAGTTGGGACCCGGCGGGCGAGATTGCGAAGGCCGGGGTGCCCACGATCGTTTTCGCCCCGGTAGGCACCGCCTTCACAGGGCACGTTAACAGTCTTGCCTTCCGAACTGGTGTCCATGTCATTTCGTCGCTGGAAATACCGGCCATCGAGCAAGCACTGCGCATGGTCCGCGCCAAGCGGCAATTGGAAGCAACGAAAATGCTGGTCGTAAGTGGTAATGAGCGTAAGGAAGGTAAGTTTGGTCTTGTAGATCTACAGTATGTGCCTAGGGTGACATATGAAGAGATGTTCAATCTGACGCCAGTCAGCGAGGAAGCGAAGTGGGTGGCACATCAGCGGTTCCGCGAGGCTAAGAATGTGGTTGAACCGACACAACAGGATGGCCTGAATGCGGCACGATCGTACATCGCGGCCAAGCAACTGCTTAAGAACGAAGGCTGTAATGCGCTGACAACCGACTGCCTCGGCATGGTCTCGCAGAAGAAAGTGCCGACCCCGCCGTGCATGGGAGCATCGATCTTCCAGGATCATGGAGTGACCTATGGGTGTGAGGCGGCGGTCGGGCCGGCGGTGTCGCTCATGCTAACGAGTTACCTGTTAGACAAACCGGGATTTATGAACGATCCTGTGCCTGAGACCGCCAAGAACCTATTAATCGCGGCCCATTGCGTCAGCGGCACGCGGATTTACGGGCTCAATCGTCCGAAGGAGTATGCGCCTTACATTCTCCGCAGCCACTCAGAGTCGAACCTGGGCGTTTCTACGCAGGTCCTCTGGCCGGTCGGGCAATCGGTGACACTCGTACAGTTTTTCAAGCCCGATGCACTCTATCTCGATACAGGCACCGTGGTCGGCAATGTCAACACTCCCCCGGCTGGCGGCTGCCGGACGAGTGTAGAGATCCAAATGGATGGCATCGAGGATTGCCGCGATGTGAAGGGATTCCACCAGGTCGTCATCCTAGGGAATCACAGGCGCGATGTCGAGGCATTCTGCCAATTGTACGGAATCAACGTCGTTCACTCGCCCCGGACACACGAGGAAACGATCAAGCCATCGTAGAAAGCTGCTCGAACTTGATGCCAAAAGTGGATCCAGATACGTAGGGGAGCATGTGAGCCAAAAAAGGCAGCTGCAGAATGGTGACATGGCAGAATTAAAAAAGCCTTATTTTATTGAGCTGAATTCAGAACCTGGAAAACACCCTGATTTTCAGGGGTGAGTAGACCGAGGGAAATTCACCCTCGGCCCCTCCGGGAACCGGACGTGAACCTCTCAGCTCATCCGGCCCCTATCATTCGAACCATATGTCACCATATGGTTCTGCTACTTCCAATGACTCCTCCTGTCATAAAC
>JACNGQ010000152.1 GCA_014384025.1 Planctomycetota bacterium
GGCAGAAAAACCCCATTAGAGTATAAGGCACTCTAACGGGGCAAGGCACTGCCTCTATAATTAGATGAGTGTGCAGCACTTATGATTTAATATTTACAATTGACTATTTACGATTGTTGGTTTGCTAATCCCCGATTACGACAATCGGGGACATGTTTGACTTGGCTTTCTGGCCTGTAACTTCGCTTTCTAGCGTCTTTCGTTAGCCATCTGGCTAACATATGCGTATTATACCCTATTTTTGCCGAAAATCAAGAGAATTCGATTTTAATCTCCAAGACTCCCCACTGTGTACCTGATGTTCGTAAATTGTTGTTATGAAAGGAGATAAAAATTTTTGAAATATTTTATTTTTGTTTTTAACAGTGAGCGTTTTTTAACGAAAAATGGGTGTAAAAAACACACCAAGTACAAAGTAATAAGGCAAAAGGGAAAAGAGGATTTAGCCCGTCTAAAGCTGGATAAACTCAAGAGTATTAGAGAATTAGGAATTAGAGATTAATAGGGATTTTGGGTAAGAATATGGTTGATTTTGTTGATTTTTGGTGGTATTCCTTAGTTTTTGAGAAAGATTTGCAGAAAAACCGGAATTCTTTGGGAAATGGCGAAATTGCGGAATGGTTATGGATTTGGATAAAATAGCAGTTGTCGTGAGTTATTCGTGAGTTTTGTAACGCAGGCATCGGCTGGAATTAAGTATGGTGTCCCCGGAATTCCGGAATTATCTCCCCGGAATTATCACGCAGGCACAAAGTGCCGGAGTGATTAAAATTAGTGTGAACCGCAGGCAGCACATTTAGGGGGATTTTGGGCAAGAATGTGGTTGATTTTGTTGTATTTTGGTGGTTTTTCTTAGTTTTTAAGCGTTTTTTGTCGAAAATGATGAGTTTTTGATGTTTTTGGGTTGGTTTTAAGGTTAGCGCGCTTCACCCCTAAGGGGCAAGCTCGCAGTAACGAGTTATTTAGCATTTCTGGGAAACAACGCGGGATTGCCTCTGTGGGCTTTTGCGAAGGGACAATCTATGCGGGAAAAATGAGTAAGAGGCCTATGAATCTCAGTTGATGAAACAGACAAAGAGAATGTCATACGATTCGGACAGAATGTTCGTACCCCTGTATAAACAGCTTTAAAAAAGAAATCCTCAAAAGACCAGTCTCATCTCTTGAGGATTCAATTACGAAACTTCTAACGCAGGGGCTCAATCGCGACGCGATAGCGGCGTCGATTTGATCCCCATGTTAGCGCCATATTCAACAGTGGACAATTCCCATGAGTTGAGGGCAAACCGACACTCGAATAATTGTGCTGTATGCTTCCAAGGCTGCAAAACAGTAGCCGACTCTTCGTGATCGACAAGCTGATTGTTGACGCCCACATAGATCTCTTTGATCGCTTCAGTCGGGAACTCGGCAAGAAACAAAGGGCGACCATCGACGTTAATCTTCTTTAGAGGACCGCTCGGAATCGTTTTGAGATCATCGCCGAACACACACTTCACAATGCGCACTTCCTCTTCGTACGACCAGCACATTGCCTTGTACAAGAAAAAGCGTTGAAGCTTTTCAAGCAGTTCCGCTCGAAATGCATATTCTTCACCATATTTCATCGGTGTTGTGGTTCCGAGTTCCGGATGCATCGGTCGCGTGGCGGTATAAATTATGTTGCCATATTGTGCCGGAATCACATTTTTCGATTCATCGGTAAAGCCTGCAACATTCGCATCCCAACCGATGACAAATCCAGAGTGGTTCAGAGCGTAGTGGGCCCACATAAGTGGGTTGAGTGGTGATCGCGTCAACGAGAGGACGGCTGATCTCTCCATCATTGATCTGAGTACTAATGGTGCGAAAGCGGAGTTTGGAAGGATGGCGTGGCAGCCCACCATTTCAAACGGATCATTGAAGTCCCAAGGGTTTGAGAATCCAATCGTTTTACTGTTCAGAATTTCTAAGCCACTGGCAAATGATACGTACTTATAGAGAATCATTTAGTTTCCCTGCCTGATAACATGTTATTATATGCTTTTACTGATAACACCGGATAAGATATTCTTGAAATTGGCCATTGACAACAAAAATGTGAAAAATAGAATGATCACTATCTCGATAACACAGGAATATGAGCATTATCAGTAATTATCAAAGTAGAAAAAAGATAGTTGATGGAGAGTTTCAAACCCGCGAGCATTATCGAGGCAAAATAGATTACATTAAGTGGCTAGATCCAAAATTGGGGCAGCGGTTACTGAAGCTCTATCGCAAAATCAAATGGAAACACCTTGAGGAGACAATGAGTCTATAAAAAGTAGATTACTACGTCGCTTCGCTCGCTCGCAATGATTTTATGAAGGCGTGTCTCCTGGTGTTGGGTATAATTACCCGGATGCCAGAAAATTATTAGCGTTACTTGCCGCAGAAAGGATTAATCATAGCAAAGGAACGATAAAAACAGTTTTTGTCTAACTGGACGAAGGGAGCTAAAGTGAACTAAAGTGCCTAAAGTGACTAAAGTTAAAAGGGAAAAAGAACGAAGATTGCCGCGCTGCGCTCGCAATGACAACTATTTTAAACAGATCCCTCATGTTCGACTACGCTCAGTGCTGGCTCTTTCGCTTGGGGTGACCCCCGACAAAAAAGCAAGTTAGCTCACGTCGGGGATAAACTATTGTGTTGACTCGTTTTGCTCGGGGCAGTCAGGGCAACCACTCGGGATTGCCCCTACGAAGGAGGGCACATTCTTTCAATTGATTATTTTCTGGATTCGGAGCTTTCGCAGGAATGACGTTTTTCATATTGTAAAGATTGAGATTGCCGCAGTCGCTTCGCTCCTTCGCAATGACATTTTTTGCGTGTTTTCTTTTGTGTACGTTTTGAGAATCAGATGAGGTGCTCTCAATGACATCTATTTTAAATAGACAAGTCTTTCCAATTCGGATTAATGCTTTCTATTAACGCAGTCTTTTTCGCTCTGGAGCCGGACTTAATTTTTTTCTCTGCGGCTATTGCATCATAGATGCGGCTGAATGATTCATAATAGACTAACGTATTAATATTATATCTTTTTGTAAATTCACAACCTTTTTTGTCTTTGTGCTGCCTGACTCGTCTTCTTAGGTCATTAGTAACACCTGTGTAGATGACAGTTTTACTACGATTAGTCATCATGTAAATCCAATATTGTTTCATAATAATTTTATAACATTAGTAACGAAGATTGCCGCGCTGCGCTCGCAATGACAAGATTGAAGGTTACCGCATCAACCCAATTATATCGGGATTCCTTGTAATGGTAAAAATGTTTTTATTGTAAAAATTGAGATTGCCGCGTCGGCCTTCGGCCTCCTCGCAATGACACAGCGAAAGAAAAAAAAGGGCTCCTTATTTTGTCCCCGACAGGGAAGCAAGTGAGCTGATATCGAGGATAAATTCAAGCTTCAAAATAAGGAGCCCGTAAACTGCATTAAAAATGGGGTATTTTAGTTATCGACTGTTCCAATTTTCAATCTTCTCCCTGATTCGGTCCCAGTTCCAGCTTCCGGGGTCGGGGGTGTCCATGTTGGCTCGGAGCTGTTCTATTGTGGGCGTTTCGGAGGGCACGCCGTCGGCGGGGACATCGAGGCCGGCAATCCAAACCAGGCCGTTCAGGACTGTCTTTCGGAAGTCATTGTGCGCCCAGTTGATCTGGTCGTGGCCACCCGTGAAACCGAAGCCCCGGCCGCCGCCCGGCCGTTCGTAAACCCAGGCGACGTGCTCCGGCTTGCCCATCCGCGCGTAAACAATCGGGTTGGCACTATGAGCATCATTTCCTTTTCTGTGAGTTCTATCCGGCGGGATTGCGGTCAGTATCGGGGTGACATTTTCCATATTTTCCCTGAAACGCATGTGATAGTACCATTCGTCACGGATAGAAAAGGGCTTTACACCTCTGGCTATCGGGTGATCCGGTATGTCAGTAAATTCAGCTTCAAATGTCGGATTGACGGACCAGAAAGTTTCAAAGTAACCGCCGATCCAGTCGAGGGCGTAGTTGCCTGGCTTTCCTTTGGGCAGCTCGACGGCGTAGTGTATGAGGGCGATACCGACGTTATTTTTCGCAAGCTTGTCCACCTGCTCAAGATGCCGCATGGCAATGTGTCCGCCGCCGCCGTCACAGTAAATTGCAATCGCATCGGCATTATCGAAGGCGGTCGGGTCCTTTGGCCAGCCGCTCTGATATGTCGCGGCATAAACATTCGGCATATTGTCGTTCAGTGCCTTTGCCAGCAGCAGGCAGCCGGCGTTGTGCTCGTGGGTACCATAACTGTGACTGGGGGGACCAGCTATCAGAACTATCTTTTTCTTTTGATTCATCTTCAACCTCTTGAGCTGAATGTCTTTGAACTGTACTGTCATCGGAGGGCCGGAGTGCAATTGCAGCGCCAGCGCACCTGATCGGTCTGCGTTCTTCTCGTCTCCATCTATTACTTCCGCCGTGACCTTACCATTTAGTTTAAGAACAATCCGGTTGCCGTGAGCAATAATGTGGTAGTCGTTCCAGTCATCCTTTTTGATATTATTCATGAGGGCATCCGAATCACCAAGAGGGCTATGGGTCATCTTACCGTCGGAGCCGATAATAGTTTTCTGCCCGCGTTCGGCAAGCATCCCCCGAGCCCGCTCGTCGTAAAGCGCGCCGGCATATCTACCCGCCATGTCAATGTCCGCCTGGTAGCCAATGGCGTGGCCATCGGCTTCGACCCTGCTGCGAATCTGAATGCCGGAGTTGGCGGCCTGTGTTCCGCTCATGCGGTATTTGAGCTTAAGCTCGAAATCATCAAGCTCGCCCAATTTCCAAGTAAGGAATTGATTCGCTTTCACGGGATTCTGCTCTGTAGAGCGAGCGGTGATTGCGCCGTCGGTGACCGACCAGTAGCTCATATTCGGTGATTTCCAGCCGTCGAGCGTTTTACCGCCGAAAATTGGCTTAAAACCGGCCTCTTCAGCAAAAACATCACTTACAACAAATACTAAAAGACCAAACAACACGATCCAAACGAGCCTTAAATTATTCATACGCATCATAGTTTCTCCTTTACAAATCCGTGGAAACCCACCTCGCACCAAAACGGCCTAAGACAAATGTCTTTTGGGCAGAATGAGAACCAAAACAAAAAAATTAAATAAGCCGTAGCGTTTAGCCTGCGGCCTTCCATTGTTCTTTTAAGAACTTCAAACCTTCGGTATAAACCTGCTCGCGGTCGGGGAAGAAATCCCTCCAGACACGTGTGGCGGCGGCCAGGTCCGGCAGTGCCCGTCCGAACGCCTCAATTACAAGCCATCCGTCGTAACCGTTTGAGCGCAGAGCCTTGAATGTACCGGGCCAGTCAATATGACCTTTGCCGGGCGTACCGCGGTCGTTTTCACTGATGTGGACATGATTAATCGCATCAATATGTTGACTGATGCATCCGACAGGGTCTTTCTCTTCGATGTTCGCGTGGAAAGTATCGTACAGAACGCCGCAATTAGGATGGTCAACTCGCTTGACATAATCCGCTGCGTCGGCCATTGTATTGAGAAAATAACATTCAAAGCGGTTAAGAAATTCCACACCCAAACTCAAATTGACTTTGACAGCGAGTTCTGCCGCCTGGCGATGCACCTCAGCGGCACGCTGCTTTTCCTCTTCGGTTGGCGGCTGCCCGGTGAAGACACCCAAGGGCTGATAGAAAGGTCCACACAAAACATCAGAATCCAAAGCTGCCGAACAGTCGATAGCCCATTTGAGGTGTTGAGCAGCCCCCTGGCGGTGCTTTGCGTCGGGGCTAACGGGATTGTGCTCTTCGTCCGGGATAACCGTCACGGACGTACAGGCCAGTCCATTATCTTTAATCGCCTTACCAACCTTTTCGAAATGTTCGGGCCGGCCCTCGAAAAGGGGAATTTCGACTCCGTCATAACCGACTTTCTTGATTGCTTCCAGAAGTGGAAAAGCCTCTTCAGTAACGTGCGTGGTCCACAACAACATATTAAATCCGACTTTCATTGTAAGTTTCTCCTTTTATTTACAATCAATATTATGGGAACCTCTAAAAATTCATTTTTACTGCGAACGGCTGCAATCTCCTCCAGCTTCGTTGTCAGGCCAAAATTCGTCCTCGACATAGCTTTGGCTATGCCTGCGGCGATTTTGACCTTCCGCCTTGCCGGAGAAAATTTCGCTCGTTCTCGTGACAAAAGCAATTTTTAGAGGCTCCCTTATTCTATACGCTTAAATAGCAAATTGCTCATCCACCTGTCTCGGCCGAGTGCTGCGCTATCCATCAATCGGGATATTCAACTCTTTGAGTGTATTGCGCATCCATTTCAGTGACTGCTCTATCATTGGCCCGCCGCGGCCTTCACACTCCATACTCAGCACGCCGCTATAGCCGTGGTCGCTCAAAAGCTTCAGGCACCGGCGAATATTCTCGGCGTTGACACCATCACCCAATGAGCAGTGGCTGACAGCGATACCGGTCTGCTCGCCTCGAACCGATGCGGCTAACGATTTGGAGACATCTTTAATATGCACGTGGCTGAGGCGGTCAATAAACTTTTTAAGAAACTCAAGCGGCTCCTGACCGGCTATAAAGGTATTGCCCGTATCCATATTCATTCGCAGGTATGGGCTGTCGCAGAAATTCAGCATCTTTTCCATCATCTTCGGTTTAGTAGTGAAGTATCCGTGCGGTTCTATGTTGACAATAATCTTGTGCGCCTCGGCAACTTCGATAATCTGCTCGTAGCTTCGTTTCATCATATCCAAAGCTTCGGAGTCGTTCAGACCTTCGGGCTTGTGCATACCATCGGTGGTATCAACGCACGGACAGCCAATAAGGTTCGCCCACTGGATGGACTTCAAAACATACGGCACACCGCGCAGAGGTCCGTCCTTTCCCGACAATGGAAAAGCAGCATCGACCTGCGAGAATTGCACGCCGTAGCTTTCCATCTTGCGGCGAAGCAGTAACGGGTCCTCGTACAGAGCCACGTGCGGCTGATATCCAAGACCGTGTATCCAACTGACTCCGTCAATCAGGCCGCACTCGATATAATGCACATTGTTTCGCTGAGCCCACTGAAGGCAGGCTTCAAAACTGAAATACGAGCTGTTAAAAGCGTCCGTATGAAATCCGATTTTCATCGCTCACCTATCCCCAAAAAAAGTTTCGAATCGTTTTGTAATCGATTAGTTCAAATTTGCCGAAACCGGCGTCAGCCCGGCCGCCCAAGCACAACCCCGCCGTAAAAGCTCGGCGGCAGGTGGATTGTTAATCGACTTTACGTCATGACCCAAAGCACAATGAAATACCCGACCTTTGCCGTATTTGAAAACAAATGCCATCGGATAGTCTTTGCCGTCCACCTTCGAGCGTGCGGTCGCAAGCAAATCAATTTCTCTGTCGCCGGCAAGACATGTATATAGCTCATCATCCGTCTGAAACGAGTCCAATCCCAGGGTAATGGGATGATTCTTATTGACAATATCAACATTGAAAGGTCCGCGGGGGTCGTGCGCCCTCATGTCAGGGTCCCATGCACGACCTGCGAGATTACTAAACTCAGCCCAGCCCTGGAAAGCACCGCAGCCAAAATGGAGTACGAACAGTCCCTTGCCGTCATGTACTGCCTTCTGAAGATTTGCTCTGGCCACAGGACCCGGGTCGGGCTTTTCCCAGTTCATAAAGTGGATAACTATAATATCATAGTCGTACACCTCGTCCGAAGCCAGGATCTCCGGCTGCTCGACCACATCCACCTTCAAACGCATATCTTCTCTGAGAACATCACTCAGAGCCGGAGCCGTTTGCTGCCAGTTGTGAGCGGGATGGTCGATACCGGTAACTATAAGCACTTTTTTGGTTTGCGCTTCTTGGTCATCCACAGAATCTGTCGGAGTCACACTGCAACCAGCGGTAAAAATGACCAACGCCCCGATTAAAGAGATATACTTCATAACTGCTCTCCTTAGAAGCAAATGTGAATGCCTCATTTCTATGCCCGATGAATTGCGAAGAAGACATCTACGCATCCTACCGGATTCTTTATAATTATTGAATCCACTTACGGCTTTGGAGTAATAAGACATCTGTTTATTACCAGGCAATATAACAGTTCCTGTTATCGCCTGTCAAATCCTATTTTACAGGCTATTATTAGCTTTCAATTGTGAAAGAGAGTATTGCATATCTTAATTAGATGTGGTATAAGGACAACCGTCATAAGAAATTAACAGGTAGTCAGAGGTTAATAATCAGTAATATGGAAACAACAGAATTAAAATCAGCAATATCAGAACTGTCGGCCCGGATTGAAAAAATCCGGGACTGGCTTTGACTTGTCCAACAAAAAAATCCAACTGCAAAAACTTGAAGCCCAGATGTCCAAAGAGGGCTTCTGGGGCAATTCCGAAGAGGCCCAGTCTGTAGTGTCGCAACTGAGCATGCTTAAATCGCTCATTGAGCCGGTGGAAGAAATGCAGCGAGAGGCCAAAGACCTTCACGAGCTTTTCGAATTGGCATCAGATGAAGCAGATAAGGATGAACTCGTACAGTTGCAGGATGACCTGAGTGTACTTGTCAAAAGGTGTGAACAGGTCGAATTATCGGGGCTGTTATCCAGACCCGAAGATGCGAAAAACTGCTTCTTCAGCATTCACGCCGGGGCAGGAGGAACGGAGAGCTGCGATTGGGCGAACATGCTGCTTAGAATGTACACGCGATATTTCGAGGCAAACAAATACAAATTCCAGGAGCTTGATATCACGCCGGGAGAAGAGGCCGGCATTCGGTCGATAACACTGCGAGTAAGCGGGCCTTTTGCATTCGGTAAGCTCTCATGTGAGACCGGCGTGCACCGGCTCGTAAGAATAAGTCCGTTTGACTCGCAAAAAAGGCGACATACAAGTTTTGCCGCGGTGGACTGTGTTCCGGAATTCGATGAGGACATCGATATTGAAATAAACGAAGATGACATTCGAATCGATTTCTATCGAGCCAGCGGCGCCGGGGGACAGCATGTGAATAAGACCAGCTCGGCGGTACGGATTACACACGAGCCAACGGGTATCGTCGTGCAGTGCCAGAATGAAAGAAGCCAGCATAAGAACAAGGCCCAAGTGTTAAAAGTGCTCAAAGCCAGACTGTATATGCTCGAAGAGCAAAAGCGCGACGCGGAGGTTGCCAAACTTTACGGCAAAAAGGGTGAAATCGCATGGGGAAGCCAGATACGAAGCTATGTTATGCAGCCCTACCAAATGGTCAAGGACCATCGAACCGACTACCAGACCGGTAATGTTGAGGCGGTATTGGACGGAGAACTCGACGGATTTATCGAAAGCTATCTGCGGCATCGAACCAAAAACAAACACAAGTAAATAAGGAAAAGGTCAGAACAAATGAAAGATATTATTGGGGTAGAGTTAAAAACACGGACAGTTGATCCGGCAAAATGCCGGACAGACCTGCTTGCGGTGGGACTATTTTCAGATGCCAAGGGGCTTGATAAATTAAATGCACAACTCAACAGTAATCTTGACGGTGCTATCGAGCGGCTGATTAAATTAGGCGATTTCAAAGCCAAAGAGGGAGCCAGTGCAATCGTTTACGGCAACGACAGCACAGGAGCCCAAAGGATTCTGCTGGTCGGTTTAGGTGAAAAGAAAAAAGCAACGCTTGAGACGATTCGCAAAGCGGCATCCAGCGTGGCGAAAAAGTCAGTGGAAATGAAAATAGAAACAGTCAGCCTGGCGATGCATAAGGCATTCGGCGGACGATTCGATTTGTCTACAATGGGCAGGGTTGTAGCGGAAGGAGTATATTTCGGCAGCTATCGCTACGATGAGTTTGTTACCGAGAACGAAAACGGACGCGCGGATTCGCTCAAGGTTGAGGTAATTGATTCTGATTCGGCAAAAACAAGGACATTAAATAAAGGTCTTATGAGCGGAATTGCTATCGGCAAGGCTCAAAGCTATGCCCGGACATTGGCAAATCGGCCGGCCAATGTCATAAGCCCGCCTGAGCTGGCAGCCGTAGCAAAAGAGCTTAGTCGCGATTCAAAAAATCTGAGCTGTACCGTTTTCGATGAAAAGCAGATGGCCGCAAAGGGTATGGGCGGTGTGCTTGCAGTAGGCTCGGGCTCACAAAACAAGCCGAGATTTATTATTTTGAAGTACAATCCGGCATCCCAATCTGCAAGCCATCTGCCGACAATTGGTCTGGTGGGCAAAGCGGTAACTTTCGATTCCGGCGGGATAAGCATTAAACCGGCCGCCAATATGGACCAGATGAAATTAGATAAAAGCGGCGGTATTGCAGTGTTGGCCACAATGAAGGCTTTGTCAGAGTTGAAATTGCCTGTTAACGTTTATGGTATAATCCCGTCGGCGGAAAATCTGCCGAGCGGATCGAGTTATCGACCCGGCGACATTATTACAACCTTCAGCGGCAAAACCGTGGAAGTGCAAAATACCGACGCTGAAGGCAGGATGATACTGTGCGACGGTCTTCACTATGCCGTTAAACAAAAATGCGACATTGTAATTGACGTAGCGACATTAACAGGCGCCTGTATGGTTGCCCTTGGAAAACATAAGGCCGGGTTGATGGGCAACGATGATAAACTGATAAAGCAGCTTCAAAAAGCCTCAGAGGACAGTGGTGAAAAGGTATGGCATATGCCAAGCGGCGACGAGTACGCAAACGAAATGAAGAGCAAAATAGCCGACCTGAAGAATATCGGCAGCAAATGGGGAGGGGCCTGCACAGCGGCCGCCTTTTTAAGGCAATTTGTCGGCGATACAAAATGGGCACATCTGGATATTGCCGGGATGGATATGTTCAGCACGGCCACCGAATTTTCAGCGGAAGGCTCAACCGGATTCGGTGTACGGCTGCTTACTACTTATCTTATGAATCTAACGTCAAAGAAAGCCTGACAAAAAGCAGGTAGAGCCCAGACACAGAATAAATAATAATCGATGAAAAGCTATATAGTTACGAGTCAAAGAAATGACTAAAAAAAACAAGGCCATTGATACCGAGAGAATCATAAAAGCAGTTCAGGAAATACTCATAGCGGTCGGTGAAGATACCGAACGAGAGGGATTAAAGAAAACACCGGAACGAGTGGCAAGGATGTACACTGAACTTTTGGGCGGGATGCATGAGGACATCAAAAAGCACCTTAAAAGCACATTTACTGAAAACTACGACGAAATTGTCCTGCTGCGTGATATACCGTTTTACAGCATCTGCGAGCATCATCTAATGCCGTTTATCGGTTCAGCCCATGTCGCCTATTTGCCTACGGGAACGGTTCTTGGTGTCAGCAAATTAGCCCGTATCGTGGACTGTTTTGCCCGGCGGCTCCAGACCCAGGAAAGGCTGACTTTCCAGATAGCCGATTTCTTAATGGAAAGCTTAAAGTCGCAGGGGGTCGCAGTTATACTGGAAGCTTCCCATAGCTGTATGACCATTCGGGGCATAAAAAAGCCCGGCTCAGTAATGGTAACATCGGCGCTTCGCGGAATATTCAGGAGGGACCCGAAAAGCCGAAATGAAGTTTTAAGCCTGATGCATAGCAGTAACAAGTAAGGGATTTTCTTTATGCATAAGCTGGCCAGGCAGGTACGGTTTTCGATTAATCCTTTTTTAGCGGAACAAAATGAGGGATTTAACTCATATGCATCCAGGCCGGCCGGTAATGGACTTTCAATATTCCTGGAATTATCAGTCGAAGTAACCGGTAATGTTGAACCGGCCACAGGATTTGTCATTAATGTATCCGATATTGACAACAATGTTCGCAAATTTGCCGTGCCGATTTTCACAGAACAAATACAACAGGATTTTCGCCGGGCACAACATATCGGTCTTTTTGCATTGGCTGAACTTCTAAAATCAACCTGGAATATATTGGCCGATAAATTCGAGACAGCGCAATTAAGTAAATTGAGCCTGAAGCTGAATCCTTTCAGAAAGATGGCTATAGATTTGAAAGATTTTGAGATGGTTTATTTTAGTGAAAAATTCGAATTTGCAGCGATGCATAAACTCTGGAACGATGATTTCTCTGAGAAGCAGAATCTTGAAGTTTTCGGCAAGTGCTCAAATCCCGCCGGACACGGCCACAACTACACTGTCGAGGTCACGATAAAGACACCGATAAATAAAAACGATTTCCATATCTGCGACTTTGAAAAAATAGTGGACAATGAACTGATAAAACTCGTTGACCATAAGAATTTAAACGCCGATGTCAGTCATTTCAGCAAAACCATTCCCACAGTTGAGAATATTACTGTTTTTGCATGGAATAAACTGGCAGGAAAATTCGGCAAGACCGCCCTTCATTGCGTTACTGTCTGGGAAACCGACAAAACATATTGCTCGTACTACGGTCCGGATAAAAGCGAATAAAATAAATCCGAAACATTGGGAATATTATGTGCCCTGCTATTCATAAATTTTGACTGATTTGCATTGACATGTCTGACTCAACGTCATATAATATCTCTATTCAAGCCGTTAAGAACGCTGAATAAACGGAACACAACATTGTCCAAATGCATCTTTTTTTTTGAAAACAAATATAATAAGGATCGCCATTAAGATTATTTTATCTACATAGCCTATTTTGGATTCATTTTTCCGGAAAGAAGGGATAACAATGAAAACAAGAGCTTTCACACTAATCGAGCTTCTGGTGGTAATCGCAATTATAGCAATCCTTATGGCAATTCTCATGCCTGCTTTACAGCGGGTGAAAAATCAGGCCAAAGGCACCGTATGTGTACAGAATTTACGAACTATGACAATGGCCTGGATTATGTATAAGGATGATAATGATGATGAACTGGTCAAGGGCACAACAGGTGAAACCAACGGGAGCTGGGTGTTAAATCCTTCCGGTAACATGATTGAGGACAAGAAGGAGGCTTTAAGAAAGGGTGCGCTTTTTCCCTACGTCAGCAGCACTGTGGACGTTTATCGCTGCCCTGCCGATCTGAGGCAGAACAACCCTGAGATATATGCCTTTCGCAGTTACTCTATTGCAGGGGGTATGCACGGAGTAAATCCGGCAGGCGCCTGGGAGATTATTCCTCACATAAAATATACCGAGATAAAAAGGCCCTCCAGCAAATATGTCTTTGTGGAAGAAGCGGACCCACGAGGATATAATAACGGTTCCTGGGTAATGAATCCGAAGTCAAAAGGATGGGTGGATCCATTCGCAATCTGGCACAGCAGGTCACAAAGCACTTTAGGATGGGCCGACGGCAGCGCGGAAATGCACCGATGGCTGAGTAAAAGTGTAATCGACTGGTGCAAACAGGCCTGTGATGTAACGGCAAGACAAACATTCAGTTTCTATCTACCCCGCGCTGACGAAGACATTGAAGACTTCACATTTATGCTCAATGGCTATGCGTACAGAAGCCTTCTATAACACCGGCTCCCTCCTGAGCAAGACTACCTTATGGAGTAAGCCGGTGTATCATTAGGTTGTGAATAACGAACTTATCGGTCCTTAGAGAGAAATAGTTTTAACATATAATCGTGTGTTGGGCACTCCTCAAGGACGCATCCCACCAGCCCAACGGGTACCTGGGCGGACATGTCTTTGCTAAAGCTATGTTCTTTATTTGCCGATACTTATGTTGTAAGAAGGCAATTGGTCTATCCGCTCGAAACAGACTTTAGTATCAATACACCTGGCGCGGCTAAGACTATAAGAAAATGGTTTCCACAGAAAACTCAGGTATGACAGTGAGGCTGTGTTCGTTTATCAGCACAGCCGACGGGGACAGAGTCTAACCAACTCGACTATTGGTTAATCAATAATGCCAAAACGATTCTTTATATTATTTATATTGGTGTATAGCTGTAACATGGTTATTGCCGGACAAAACCTGGCTTTGCACAAGAGTTATACACTCAATGCCAAACCCAATTATTATTTGTGCACTGATAAATCCGATACGATTCAACTCACAGACGGCCGAACCTCCGGCAGTCAATGGACGAACAAGAGCACCGTAGGCTGGCAGCAGATCGAACCGGCGGTGGAAATTGTGATAGATCTCGGTAAAAAGTCCGCCATCAACGAAGTGCGCATTCACACTGTCGGGGGGGGCTTCGCAGATGTCGAGTTTCCTGAGTTTGTTGCCGTGCTGCTGAGCGATGATGGCCGGGAATTTCGATTGGCCGGACTAGTCAGCAGTAAAAATTTGGCAAATGTCAGATCGCGCGGCTATCGCGGAGCCTCCAGCACAATGAAAATTGGAAACATAAACGCATCGGGACGATACGTCAAACTGGTAATCAGACCTAATTGGCGCTATGTGTTTCTTGACGAAGTCGAGGTATTCAGTGACTCGCTTTCGGCTGTAAACAATATACAACTCAGGAGCAATCTCGAAGTATTCAAGTCTTCTGAGGAGCTGTTAAGCAAAGTCGAGGATTATTTACATTTGAATGAAATGGTTGACGCCACGGTCAAAACTGTCCAAGAGAGCCGCACGTATCTGTCCGGCCGGCTCAGCGAGAAAATCCTCTCCGAGCTTGAAAACCTTGCCGGGAAAACAGACATATCAACAAACAGATTATTTTCAACCGACGAGCTTCCTGACATAAAGAGGCAGGTAGGTAAGGCACGAGCTGCAATATACAAGGCGACTTATGAAAAACCATTCGTTTGCCTGCCGGCAAATCCGATGGAAATGGTATTTGAAAAAAATATGGTCCTTCGCGAAAGCACCAAAGATATAAACATTCAAATGTGGCAGAACGAATATGAGTCGGCCGCTTTTAACATTGTGAACTGCACTGATGAAGTGATGACAATGGACGTATCCATTTCTCCATTGCTCGGTCCGGCCGGCGGGAAAATCGACAGTAACAAAGTGTTCAAAGTCAGAAGAGCCATAAATATTAAAGGCAGTACTGTTGGCTCAATAGCAGACGCCCTTGTCTTGCAGGAAGAAACCTTTGATTTGCAGCCCGGTGAGCTTAGACAAATATGGCTTACGATATATAGTCCGACGTTAACAGCCGGGATATATAAGGGCCAGGTCGGAGTTTGGGCAAAAAGTGAAAAAACTAAAAACCTGCCCATAGAAACCATACCTGTTAATATAGAGATTCAAAGACACAACTTTCCCGAGAACATTGCACTTCATACCTGCAACTGGGCTTATTATCAAGTCGCATCTTCAGCCGAGATGGCCGAAGACCTTCGCAATCATCATATTAACGTTTATACCATTCCTCCACAGGACCTGCCTTTTCTGCGATTTTCATCGGACCGGCCCGATGTTATCAGAAAACCAAATTTTACAAAATTAGACAATGCCCTTCGCTATCACAATTATGCCGGGACATATCTGCTTTGCTTAGACTTCAACAGCAATAAGAAGGATCATGGCCGGTTCGGGCACATCGAATGGATGCGTGGGCAGTGGAAGGCCGTTTTTTCGCAATGGCTTAAAAACATAGTAAAGCATCTCAACGATGCAGGCGTCGGCTATGACAAATTCGCGTTGTATCCGTTCGATGAGAGTTTGTGTGATGACTTTTACAAACTGGCACAACTAATCAAAGAATCGGACCCCAACATAAGAATTTACGCCAACTCCTTTGGTAAAGGACCCAAAGAATTTGTGCGATTCAAAGAGCTTATCGATATATGGTGTCTTCAGGACAGCCACTGCGAGCGAAATCCTCAATGGCTGGAACAAATAAAGGGCTTCGGAAAACAAGTCTGGACATACGAGTGCTTAAGGCCGATGAAAGCCCAAGATCCTTACTCGTATTTTCGCCTTATGCCGTGGCGTGCTTTTAAGCGAGGTCAAACCGGGGCCGGTTTCTGGATTTACTACTACGGACTTAATTTCAAGAGCGGTGCTGTCCCCTGGGATGACACGTTAAGACCTCAGGGTTTTTCCGGCGTTGTTTACGGCAGCCAAGTGAGCCCAGTACCGGGACTTGGTGAAAATATCGTACCATCCCGGCGATGGGAAGCCTGGCGGGAGGGCATCGAGGACTATCAATACATTTTCGAAGTACAGAAAGCTATAGACCAGATTAGCGCCGAAAAACCAAAAACAGCAAAACGGGCTCAGCAATCTCTTAACGATACGGTCGATTACGTTTTGAGAAATGCGGGCGATTGTAATGCCGCTTACCAAGCCCGCCAGGAACTCAACAAGATTTTGCTGGAAACTAATCAATAAAGGTTTGCTGAGAAAAGATAACGATCATAATATTCGGTATTAAATGTCATTACGAAAACGCATAATAATGAATGCCGGATCAAACTGGGTGGGAATGCTGGTTGCGGCGGCAGTCGGCCTGGTACTATTCAGGACTATACGGCACAATCTTGGCGCAAGCTTCGGTGTGTGGGCTTTGCTTTCCACTGGACTGCGCTATCCTATGATTTTGGAACAAGCGTTCTCCCTGTCAACAAATCGTTTCGTGGCCTTCTATCGTGATAACATCGAGCAGATGAATCGGTTTGTTTCAGCCTCTTTCGGAATCCTCATGGGACTGGCTTTTTTAACTGTTGCCGCAGCTTTTTTATTATCATTTTTTGTTTCCGACATATTCACGGCTATCACTTCAGAATCGGCACGAGAGGCACAGATTACATGCATACTTGTCGGTGTCACCTTGGCATTTAAAATAGTGGAAGCAAGCTTCGGGGGGGCATTAAGGGGTTATCAGTACCATACACGATCTAATATTGCTGCAATCGCAGCTAATCTGCTTCGCCTGGGTTTAACTGTAGGAATACTTTCCCTTTGGAAAAGCATGATTGCCGTGCAATTGGCATCCGCAACGGCAGCGGCGGCATCTTTACTGTTGATGTTTTCAGTAGCACGAAAATCAATCGAAGGCTTCAGAATCGTTGTCTCAAAGATCGGAAAGAACACGATTCGAGAAATATTTCGACATACCGGCCATGCAACCGCCCGTTCCGGCAGCATGGTTTTTATGTTTAGTACACTGGTATTAGTGGTCGGTAAGGTAGGCAGTGCCGAGGACGTTGAGGTGTACGCTATTGCCTCTATGATTCCCAGCTTTGTTCGCGGGCTTCTGGCAGGAACTCAAAATATTTTCCTGCCGGTTATCACGAGTCTTAACGCAGGCGGACAAACCGAAAGAGTAAAAGCAGTTATTAAAAAAGGGACCCACATAAGCTCTGCTCTGGCCGGCGCCTTATTGATTTTACTGTTTGCCTTCGCCAGAGAAATTCTGTCCATCTGGTTTAAAGAAGCGGTTCCATCAGAAACGGTCCTTGTAATGCAGGTGTTGATAATATCTGTTGTAGGGCGGGGATTTTTCGGAATATGGTTACCTTCATTGGCAGGAATCGGACATCTGCGAGGATTGACTATAGCAGCAATCACTACAGCAATAATCGCCATTATACTTGAGCTAATTCTGTTGCAAGGTTTCGTTTCGGTCCCATTGGCTCCGTCGATAGCCCTGGCGGTTGTCCTGTGGGCGTATATGGGGCTTTGGCTTCCCCTTTACGGTCTTCGTAAATTAGAGATGCACCCATACGAGTATCTCAAAGACAGCTTATCTCAACCTCTGGCGGCAAGTCTCGTGTCTATTACAGCGATGTGGGTGCTGAGCAGCATTCTTCCGAAAGAAAATGTCCATTGGGTGTTAATGCTTACATTATCCATCGTTATTGTAATAGCAAGTTTCACAGCTATTTCGCTACGGAAAGAGACGGCTGATTTCATCGCCGCAGTGAGAAAAAAATAGGAGAGCAAAAGGGAACATCGAATATGAAGGCCCTCGTTATTAATCAATGCTCCACAAACAAAGGTGACAGAGCCGTTCTGTTTTTTGTGCTCAGAGAGCTGACGCGCAATGGTATTGACCAGATTACGGTTTCAGCAAGTAATCCGGAATATTGGGAAGAGTGGCCGGACTTTCCGGAGACTGCTGTGCGAATTATTCCGTGGGGATGGGACAATTCCCGCAAAAAAGATGTTGGCTTTTGGGGTAAAGTAATTCATCGAATCCAGAAGGTAATACTCAAGCGGCGAATTAATTTCCCCTTAGTACGCAACGCTCTGATTGCAGGCAAACGTCCGTGGTATCTTCGTTTTTTGGTAAACAGGCAATTCATAAAAGCCCTCAGAGAAGCTGATATAGTTATCAGCACCGGAGGTCACCACATCACTACAATGTTCGTACCTGATGCGGTCACTCCGCAGATATTCGATATGGCAGTAGCTTTGCTTTATGAAAAACCATTATTACTCTGGTCACAATCTATCGGGTCGTTTAAATTCAAGTCGCCTAAAAGCAGATTAATGGTACAAAAAATACTTTCCGGCGCCGGCCAAATATTTATCCGCGACGAGGACTCAGCGGAACAAATAAAGGAAATGCAGGTTTCCATGGAGCATGTATCAAAAACACGCGAGTCCGTATTCGGCCTGTGCGATATTGTCAAATCACGAACTAAACCAAGTAACCGCCCGCTCGTTATGGGCATCTCTGTTTACGTACACACACGAGCCAACCGACTTAAAGAGCACGAGAATAATCCGCGTTATTTCGCATCCCTGATTGACCACGCCATAGAGGCCGGATATAAAGTGCGTTTTTTTCCTATGGAGCTGCAGGGTACAGACCGTCGCTTTATCGAAGTCGTGATAAACAACGTCAATAAAAAAGAAAACTGTGAAATTATCGAAGGCTTTCCCGGAACCTTAGACCATATCAATGAAATCGCACAGTGCAAAATTTTTGTCGGGCATAAAACTCACTCACAAATCTTCTCTTTACTTGCTGCAACACCACTTCTGGCTATTGCATACCATAAGAAAACCGAGGATTTTATGGCTCAATACGGGCTTGAAAAATATTGCATTACAGATGAGCAAATAAGCGCAGAAAAGCTGATTGAACTCTTCGATAAAATCAATAATAACCTGGATTTCATCAACGAGAAACAAGAAATAACGGGCTCCAAAATGTGCAAACAGGTCAGGGAAGATTTTGCACGAATGATTAAGCAGGCGCGCAAGGTAAAATAAAGCAGAGCGAAACTTAACGGGTATAGAGTGAAAAATCCGAAAATCAATAGAAAATACTTCGGAAAACCTGACTTTTAACCTGTAATCCCATCCTTTGATTTCCGATATTTATCTTTAGACTTTATTTTTCCGACTTGAACAGGCAAGCGTGTAAATTTACTTAAGAAACCGTATTTAAGGAATATTATGGCAACATTTATTGCAGTATTGTGTTTGATTGCAATAGCAATATGCGTGCCTCTGGTGGTCTTGAAGCCGAAGTGGGTATTCTACATATTCCTGATATCCGTCGTGTTCCACAATGTACTCGCCAGCTACATAAATAGTGCAGGCAACCTTGGTATGCCCCGAACATGGGCACCGGCAGACATCCTGGTGTGGTTGACATTGGTGGCGGCACTTTTTGTGCCACGGGAACGTCAGTATCCTTCCGGCGTTATTGGAAAATGCTTTATTGCCATAGCAATATTAACCGCACTTGCGTTGATACAGGGGCTGCTGATGTACACCCAGACCGCCTTTACGCATTCGAGGGTGGCACACTTCGTAGCAGCAATGATATTCGGGCTTCGGTATTTCACAAACTTTTCCCGCGCGAACGGATTTTTAAAATTCACGGTCTTTCTGCTGCTGGCGATGTTCGGCGTACATATTCTCGTAAGATTCGGTGTTTTCACGCCTCGTGTCGCGGAAATAGAAGTTTCAACACAATTGGGCGGCGAAAGAGGTACATCTACTCTTGTTCCACTGCTTTACCTTTCGCTGGTAAGTATTGCAATAGGAAGACTTGTAAGCAAAGTCGGTTTGTCTGCCACATCCATCCTGATGATAATGGTCGGTATAGGCGGCATAATACTCAGCGAAACAAGGTCTATGTACGGGGCAATGGGCGTGCTTTCAATAGGTTCTTTCCTGTTCATCAAGGGTAGAATTAGAACTATGCTCGCATTCGGCGTTGTAGGCATCCTCATGATTGGAGCAACCTCGGTGATAGGCTTCGATTTCATGGAAAGATTCAGGGCCGGCTCCACGAGAACAGGCAATGTCGAAATACCCAAACCCTTTCAACAAGGTACCTGGAGAGCGCTGGAAAACGGAATAATCATTTCAAGCTACAAGCAGGAACCCTACTTCATATTGACCGGCAGAGGAATCGGGGCACTGCATCCGGCACCAGCGGGCAAATCGCCTTTGGTGGGCTTTTACCATTCAGAATATCTTGGCTGGCTGGACAGGAACGGCTTACTCGGATTGGTAACGGTGCTTATCCTGATATTCGCTATCCTTGTGCGGAGCTTTGCTTTATCCAGGAGCGACATTCCATATATGCGATATTACGGCACAACGAGCTTTTTATTAATGTTGGCATTGACGGCCGACGGATTCTTCCACCCAATATTCTCAAATCCCCGCGGAGCACCGCTGTTGATATGTTTTGCAGCTATAATAGCTAACTGGCAGGACATCTATGCAAGCCTCTATCAGGAAGAAGATGTCCTTGAAGAAGAGAGCTTTGAAGAAGAGAGCTTTGAAGAAGAAGCTTGCCCTGAGCTTACTTATGTGTAAAGCCACAGAACGTTGAATATACCTCGGAGCACCTTATCAATTGCAGCAGAAAAGGAATAAATCAAAAATGCGCGTATTGATGGTAGCGGGCGCAAGCACAGGCGGACTATACTCATACACCGACGCTTTATGCAGTGGTTTGTCTCGAACCGGCGCAGATGTCACCGTACTTACAAACTCATTGTGGGCGGACCTGCCAAGACCATTTAAGGTCGAAAGGCATCTGTTCGAGTTCACGGATAAGAAAAAACAGTGGTCACAAATGCACTGGGCGGCCGACCGTTTTTATCGAAGCCTGCTTAACAGTTTGCGGCGGAACCGTTTTGCCGCTGACGGGCATTTCGATGTAGTTCATTTTCAGGGCGTGGGCACGCCGCTGCTGGATCAGTTTTTCTTAAAGCCCTTAGCAAGGCAATTGCCTGTTGTACTTACCGTCCACGATGTTAAACCTCATTATGAACGCTTCGTCAGCAGGGCTTCGTTCATAAAACGAAGCCTTCGCATCCCCCAGCGCTTGATAGTCCACTATGAGGACGGTAAAAGACAATTAGCCGACCATTGGGGGATTTGCTCCGACCATATTGATGTTATACCTCACGGAATTATACCTGTTAAAAATCCTCCCAGCCTTACGGATGCACGGAAAAAATTAAATCTGCCGCAAGACCGTCAGATAATACTTTTTTTCGGAGGTATCCGACCAAATAAAGGGCTTGAAGTTCTTATAAAAGCGTTTGAAATTGTCAAATTGTTTAACGAACAAGTTTTACTTGTCATCGCAGGCGGCCTCCTCGGCAGATTCAGCTTCGAACAATATTCCAATATGATAAGAAATACCGGTTTATCAAATCATGTGCAGACCTTTATCAAATTTATCCCGGAAGAAGATGTGGATTATTTCTTTGCAGCGTCCGATCTTGTCGTATTACCTTATCTGAAATTCGAAGCACAGAGCGGAGTATTACTTCGTGCCTACGCCCACAAAAAACCTGTGGTAGCCAGCAATCTCGGAGCGATGGGAGAGCTTGTGTCGTTAGATAATATTGGTTTGGCCGTCGAGCCCGGTACAGTTGAACCATTAGCCCAGGCCGTTATAAATGCTCTGGATGACCTCGATAAATTTCAATCCCGCTATAGCCCTGACCTTGAAAGCAAATACGGTTGGGAACATATCGCCGAACTGACTATGCGCAGCTATGAGGCCGCCATCAATATCAACTCTAAAAAACTAATATAGAGTGAAAATGAAAATTGCATACGTAGTTTCGAGTTTGAAAATCAGTATGACCTTTGTGGTCAACGAACTCGAAGCGCATGAAAAAGCGGGATGGCAGGTTCTGCCTTTGGTCAGTTGCAAACCGGGTACGCTTGAGAATTTGTCAAAAGTAATGGTCAAATGGAACAAGCGGGCAGTTCATCGTCCCGGCATCTTGGCGCAGATAGGGGCAACCTT
The DNA here is from genome assembly GCA_014384025.1 of Planctomycetota bacterium. Lineage (GTDB taxonomy): Bacteria > Planctomycetota > Phycisphaerae > Sedimentisphaerales > Anaerobacaceae > NIOZ-UU13. The sequence continues at coordinate 22,110 of JACNGQ010000152.1, forward strand.
GAGAGAAATTATCACACACCCGCTTCGTTTTGCGAAAGTCATTTTTTGGCTGGCAACTTTGCTTGTCCATAGTCCTGGCGAATTTGCAAAGGCACTTTATGAATTAACCGCCTGCTGCTGCTTCGCCGGCAATTGCAGACGTTTCGAAGCAGAGCATATACATGTGCATTTTGCCAGCCGGTCTCTGAGCCTGGGCCTGATGATGGGGATGCTGACCGACCTGCCCGTATCCTGTACTGTTCATGCTTTTGACATTTTTACAAGAAGCCCCGGCAGCTTACGAATGCGATTAGCCAAATGTAAATTCATAGCCTCCATATCTCAATTCAATGTCGAATATCTGCGAAGCACCTGCGGCAGCTCTGTTGCCGATTTGTGTCGCGTTGTGCATTGCGGGATAGACGCGGACAAATTCAGGTCTGTCACCCATCAACCTGAATGCGGCAGAATAGTTTGTGTGTGCCGGCTTAGCCCGAAAAAGGGTCTGGACGTTGCGATAAGGGCTTGTGCGAAACTGCGGGACAACAATGTAAAATTCACGTTCGAAATTGCAGGAGATGGGCCGCAACGCCGGGCCCTTGAGGAATTGATTGAACGATTGCATTTGGCTGATAAAGTTAAGCTACTCGGAGCCAGGCCAAACGACCAATTAACAGAACTTTTCAGTCGAGCATCCGTATTTCTTATGCCCTGCGTTAAGACGCCTGATGGTGACATGGACGGTATTCCCGTTGCAATGATGGAGGCAATGGCATGTGAGGTACCGGTAGTATCAACTGTTATTTCAGGTATTCCCGAACTGGTCGAAGATGGCGTAACAGGCCGGCTGGCTCCGGATAAAAACGCCGAAGCACTGGCACAAATCCTACAAGGGCTTCTCGGAGATATGGATACAATCGGGCAGTTTGGAAAAGCCGGACGCCAGCGTGTCCTCACAGATTTTTGTATATCGGAAAACGCAGCAAAGCTGAGGGAGCTAATCAAAAACTGATGCACATCCTTTATATTCATCAACATTTTGCAACGCCGGCAGGCAGCACCGGCACACGTTCGTATGAATTTGCCCGCCGATGGGTAAAAGCAGGACACAAAGTCACCCTGATAACCGGTTATTATGATATCGGCGGTTTACAAGTGAACAAGGCACTTCACCGGAAACAGACTATCGAAGGAATAAACGTTTTCATTGTTGGGACCAAATACAGCAATAAGCAATCATACTTGCGCAGAATAATTTCATTCCTGTCCTTCTGCCTTTTGAGCATTTATGCCGGCATCAGGACCAAAGGAGTGGACGTAATTTATGCTTCAAGCACACCTTTGACCGTCGGAATTCCCGCTATGTTCATAAAGTTGGCAAGGCGTGCTCCTTTTGTTTTCGAAGTGCGCGACCAGTGGCCTGAAATCCCAATTGAGCTGGGTATCATAAAAAACAGGTTGCTTATTAAAATACTTTTATGGCTCGAAAAAACCATTTACAAAAATTGCTCTTCAATAGTTGCCCTGTCGCCGGGTCAGGCGGAAGGTATAAAAGAAGTATTGACTGATGAAAAACCAATAACAGTAATACCCAACAGTTGCGACATTGATCTATTCGGACCGGATATTGACGGCTCTGCAGTTCGACAAAGAAGGGGCTGGGGCAACAAACTTGTTCTTCTCCACACAGGCGCGATGGGTAAGGTCAACGGCCTGAACTTCGTTATTGAAGCAGCCGAAAGGCTCAAAGGTCACAGTGATGTTATCTTTGTTTTAATAGGTGACGGAAACCAAAAATCATTTCTAGAAAACGAAGTTCAAAAACTCGGTTTGGCAAATGTGGAAATTTTATCCTCCATGCCGAAACGAGAGCTGTCCGAATTTTATGCCGCGGCTGATACAGGTCTTGTGATAATTGGTAATTACCCGATTATCGAACACAATTCAGCTAATAAATTCTTCGACTCATTGAGCGCGGGCAAGCCCGTGCTGATAAATTATTCCGGCTGGCAAAGAGAGATTCTGGAAGAGAACACAGCCGGCTTCGGCTGTGATTTGTGCAATCTTGAACAATTCGTCGAAAAAGTGCTTTACCTGAATTCGCACAGGCAGCAGATAAAACAAATGGGACAAAATGCCCGCAGAGTCGCCGTTGAAAAATTTAGCAGAGACGGGCTGGCAAAACAGGCCCTGGAGATAATTTCTTCACTAAAAAATGAATGAGACTCAAAGCCAAGTAGAATTTAAAGACCTCCAGGTTGAATATGCCCCTCAGGTCGCCGCTTTACATATTCAATGTATAAGCACCGGCTTTATCAGCTCTATGGGTATTGATTTTGTAACTTCCCTGTATGAAGCCATCGTTCAAAGTAAATCAAGTTTCGGCGTTGTCGCAGTCAGAAACGGCAAAGTGCTCGGATTCGCAGCATTTACTACGAATATCAATACACTTTATAAATCTATCGTTTGGAGAAAAGGGCTGAGATTTGCATTACTTTTGTCAGGCCATATGTGTTCCCTGAAACGGGTAAAAAGTATGTTCGAAACTCTGTTTTATCCAACCAGAATAAAAAATATGGACCTGCCCTCAGCAGAACTGCTTTCAATCGCAATCGCTCCTGAAGAACAGCGAAAGGGGCTGGCCGGCCAATTAATTGAAAGGGGATTCCAACATTACGGCAAAAGAGGAGTAGATAAAGTCAAGGTTCTAATCGGAGCAGATAATAAGTCGGGAAATAAATTGTATCTCAAGTCCGGATTCGAGCCTGCCGGACAGATTATCAATCATGGCCTGCCCAGTAATGTTTATGTCGCTCGAATAAATCAGGTTTGAGCCGAAAATCATTGATCCTTGCGGATTGCACCCCGAAGGCCGTCCATCTTCAAATAGCCTTTTTTCCAAACCGCAATCCCTGAAACAACAAACACGATTACATATACAATCAGGGCATATCTGGTTTTTATCTGGCTCATAGCAAGACCAATCAGGGCATACAGGGCCGCTAAGGCGTAGCAAATAGCAACGGTTTTTTTCAGCGGTATCCCCCTGTCAATCATCTGGTCGTATATATGCCCGCGGTCGGAAACAAATAATGGACGCTTATTTATGAATCTTCTGACAAGTGCAACAGCAGTATCGAGAATCGGCAGTCCAAAGACCACGACCGAAGCCATCCACCATCTTGGAGTTTTCTCGGCAAACAAAATCATAAGAACCGCCACTACAAAGCCGAGCAGCATACTTCCGGCATCTCCCATAAAGATTTTAGCAGGATGCCGATTAAATGGTAAAAAGCCAAATACAGCGCCGAGCAGTCCCAAACATATAACTACGCGCACTGCATCACCGCCAACTTCGCTGAAACCCCATGTACCTAAATGAATCGCCAACAATAACATGGCACCTGTGATTATCACCGTAACACCTGCACAAAGGCCATCCAGACCATCCAGAAGATTTAGCGAATTGCTTGCACCCAATACAAAGATGATGACAATCGGAATTCCCAATATAACTTCAATATTTTCCGGAATTCTTGCGCCCTCCAATGAAGAATATAAAGCCGGTCTTATGCCAACGAAAATTAAAACAACCGCCGCCGCAACCTGGCCCAATATTTTCTGCCCGGGCTTTATATCAAATATGTCATCGATGAGCCCTATAAGGCATGCTATCGATCCGCCAGCCAACACCGCCGCCAGCCATGTGAATGACAGGCGAAAATGGTCCGGTTCAAATGAACTTGCCGATGTCCGGTCGCTAATGCAATAAATACCTGTAAGTATGCCAACGGTCAGTCCTGCCAAAATGCCTACACCACCAAGATAGGCAACGCTGTTTTTATGAGTTTTTACCAGCTTATCCGGTTTATCAACAATTCCAAGCTTCAGTGCGATATTCTTGCACAACAAGGTGGCGACTAAGGCTGAAATAAATGAAAACACCGGCACAGGCCAGAATTGCAACACCCAACTAAGGGGTCTTTCAGGACCGATGAGATTGTCTAACATTAATGCAATCCTCTATCTGAATAATTCCCGGACAGGGAGCATTTTGCAGGTTTTACACAGTTTACAGAACGAATACAAATCTGTCCAGACGAATCACTGTTACGTTGACATTGGAGTTATATTCGGATAAACTGTTGGTTACTCTGCGAAATTGCTACTGTTAAGCTCGTCGATAAACCGGCTGTCTTTTAATAATCACAGTGAGGTCGAATGAACCTTTTTAATATTTGTAAACGTGTGCTTGATATTTTGATTGCCATAGCCGTGATGGTTATTCTGTCTCCGGCATTGGTTGCGATATGGATAGCTATAAAGCTTAGCAGTAAAGGGCCTGTAATATTCAAGCAAGAAAGAGCAGGGAAAAACAGCAAGCCATTTGTCTTTTACAAATTCAGAACTATGAAACCGGATGTTGAGCCTTTTGGGTCAAGCCCGAAATCCGGCCAGGATCCCCGCTTGACAAAATTCGGGAAGTTTCTCCGAGAGTACTCACTCGACGAACTGCCGCAGCTATTTAACGTATTAAAAGGGGATATGAGCATTGTCGGGCCTCGACCCCTGTATATTTCCCAGATACCAGAATGGAATGAACTGCAAAAAATGCGGCTGCTTGTAAAGCCCGGCCTGACGGGTCTGGCACAAATCAGTGGCAGGGCCGAACTTACACGCGAAGAAAAACTTAATCTCGATGTTAAATATGTGGAAACCGCATCATTATTAACCGATATAAGGATAATACTGTCAACTATTGCCTATGTGTTCAAGCGGAAGAACATCTACGAAAAAAGCTACTCGCAAGCCGAATACACCCGAGGCCAGAGCAAATAAGGAAGCTGAAATAAATATATTAAATTCAATATACGATACACAAATGAAATACCATACAAGAATAGAGCGGTTGGAGCAATTAAGCGAGCAGGAAAGAACCCGCATAAAGGAAGTTACTGAAACGTTTCCTTTTCGCAGCAACGATTATTACTTGTCACTTATTAACTGGGATGACCCCGACGATCCTATCCGCAAAATTATAATCCCTAACTTGCACGAGCTTGAAAAATGGGGCAGGCTTGACCCCTCAGACGAAGAAAGCTATACGATCATACCCGGGCTCGAGCATAAATATCATTCCACAGCACTGCTTGTAATCAGTAATGTATGCGAGGGCATCTGCCGGTACTGTTTCCGTAAGCGAGTTTTCATCGACACGCAAAGGACATATCTTCACGACCCGGCCGCGGCTATGCAATACATAACAGAGCATAAAGAGATAACAAACGTTCTATTGTCCGGTGGAGATCCGTTTGCACTGGAAACATCAAAACTTGAGAATATTATCCGACAGCTAAGAGAGATTGAACACGTACAAATAATACGCATAGGCACGAAGATGCCGGCATTCAATCCGCATCGTATAATCAAAAACACAGCCTTGCTTGAGATGATAAGCAAGTACTCTACTGAGCAAAAAAAGATATATATAATGACCCACTTTGATCATCCCCGTGAATTGACCGATGTGGCCGTAAAAAGTGTCAATCTGCTTCACAAAGCCGGTGCATTACTGGCAAATCAAACGCCCCTGATAAGAGGTGTCAATTCTAACCCGTTGATTCTGGCTGAGCTGCTCGGGAAACTTTCTTTTATTGGTGCGGTTCCTTACTATATTTTCCAGTGTCGTCCGGCAATCGGCAATAAATCTTACACGGTTCCAATTGAAAAAGGCTATGAGATTATCGAGCAAGCCAAATCCATGGTATCAGGACTGGCAAAGCGGGCGCGTTATACAATGTCACACACAAGCGGTAAGATTGAAATCCTCGGCAAAACAAAGAAGTTTGTGTACTTCAAATACCTTCGTGCCGCTGACGATCAGGATAGCGGACGTTTTTTGGTCTTCAAAAGCAATCCAAATGCCTACTGGTTCGACGACTACGATGAAGTAGTTCGCGATTATCCGATTAATCTGCCATACAGGGCTTATGGCCCGGAATGAATTCGCACTTTCTGATTCCACCTTCCACCAATTGGGGTGATAATAAAGCATATTGAAAAATGGCCTGTAGAACTGCGATAATTACTTTGCTGATGTTAATATTCAGTGGGAAAGGACTTGCCTTAGAACCCAACGAAATCCTTATTATAGCCAACAGGCAAATTTCTACGTCTCAGCGGATTGCAGAGTACTATTGTGAAAAACGAAATATTCCGAAGAAAAATATCATCCACCTTGCTTTAGGTCACAATCCACGTGAGACAATCAGCAGGAACGAGTATGAAGGTTCCCTTGCTTTGCCAATCAGAAGGCAGTTGCAGCGAAGGTTTCCCGGCGAAATCAGATGCCTGGTAACAACCTATGGCATACCAGTCAAGGCAGGCTCACAAGGGCCTTTGCCGGGAATGGGAGGTAAACTAAAAGAATTGAAGAGGCTTCTCATCAAGGAAAAGCAAAGTCTTGAGCAACTTAAACAGGACCTCTCAACTAATCCCGGGCAAATGTCAATCCAGACAAAACAAATCAATCAAAAAATCACTCAGATGCAGCTTGAAATCGGCCGTATGAGCGGCAAAGAGACAAATGCATCGGTGGATAGTGAATTATCGATGTTATTGTTCCAATCCTACGATTTATATCGATGGCAACCTAATATGCTAAGAGGTCAAGTTCCGGGCTTAGGTTTTAAAACGCTTATGGTTAGTCGGCTGGATGGCCCGGACTATGAAATAGTAAAGGGTCTTATAGATAAAGCACTAACCGCGGAACAGACAGGATTAAAGGGTAATGCCTACATAGATACACGGGGCATTGTAAAAAAGGACCTGTACGGATATTTTGACCAATCCTTGCGAGATTTGGGAGCATTCATAACTTCGAATACGAAGATGCCAATTAAAACCGAACAAACGGGACAGCTTTTTCAACCCGGGAGCTGCCCACAAACGGCTGTTTATTGCGGCTGGTACAGTTTGAGAAAATATGTGGATGCTTTCGATTTTGTTGATGGTGCCGTCGGATTTCATATCGCCAGCTTCGAGGCCCAAAAACTGCGAGATCCGAACAGCAGTACCTGGTGTGCTGCAATGCTGCGAGACGGCATCACCGCAACTCTGGGCGCTGTGGATGAACCATACCTTCACTCATTCCCTCAACCGAAAGAATTCTTTGCAGAGCTGTTCAAGGGTAGCTGTCTCGTAGAGGCATACTATCACACAAAACCGTTTAATTCATGGCAATTGGTTCTGATAGGTGACCCGCTATATCGACCTTTTAAAAACACTATAGATTGAAACTTAAGATTGAACAATGTCTTTTGCATCTTTAGTCTTGTGAGACAACGTCATCAGACAGGTTGTAACTACAACGGCTGCAAGTGCAACAACAGAAATGATAACCTCCTGCAATCCGAGAACTTTACCAAGAGCTATAGAGAACAGTTTTACAGTCGTTAATAAGACCGTCGGCCCAGCCAATGCCGATACCAACCATTGAGGTTTAGGGGGCTTCAGCGAAAGATAAAGATGCATATACTGAATCCACAGCATAGTAAATATTGCGTATGCAAACAGATGAAATATTGCGTATGCAACCGGAACCATCTCGGCTAAATTCGCCTGTGCGATATTCGTTATGCCAAAGATTACAGTACCGACAACTAAAAGAGCAGCAGGCCAAAAGGTGAAAACCGAAAACAGAATCAAGCCTGCCAGCGTACCCGCCAAATTTGCGGCCATATCCCTAACATCACAATTACGCCCTACAACGCCCTGAAGCAGTTCATCAACAACCCCATATCCGATTACGATGAAAAAAACCCACCATACGCCGGCTCTTCGCCAGTTTACTTTTTTATCGCCGCTGATTGCAAACCAGAGCAGAAAAACCAAAGTAAGATAGGCAAGGAAGTGAAGACTTTTATCGGAAACGCCGGCCTTACGAACCACTCCCGGGACCGGTATATGGGCAAGAATAAAGAATGCAGGCCAATAGAAAATCAACGAAATTATAGTCACCTTTTGTCTTCGCGATAACGCCATTTAAACATCCTATAAGAGTTCATCATTACGAAAAACCGAAGACTTAGCCCAACGGTTTTTCTTTGATTTTACCAGAGATTTGTTGATGATGTAATATATAGTTTGCATGAAATTGAATACAACATTGCCTATAAAAAATAAAGTTTAATGTGGGAAATGCCGTATTGAACATGTATAATACAGGTATATTATAAGCCCCACTTCAAAAAATTAATTTGGAGGACTAAGAAAATGAAACGTTTTGCAATCCTTGGAATAATCTTGATTTGTTTTGCAAGCCTTTGTCTCGGTCAGCGCAGAAGCCGAACACCGCAAAAGATAGTTCGTCTTACAAAGCCGAAATTAACAGGGACGGTCAGTTTCGAAGAAGCCCTGGCTAAACGGCGAAGTGTGCGCTTATTTGCCAACAAACCGCTCGAATCCGAGCAGATTAGTCAATTGGCCTGGGCCGGTCAGGGCATAACGGAAAAACAAAGAGGTCTGCGAACGGCCCCATCGGTCGGAGAAACTTACCCCATAGAGCTGTATTTTGCCACCGAGGAGGGGCTGTTTGTTTATCGCCCGGCCGAACACAGTCTGGAGCAAACCTCAGACAAGGACATCCGCAGCAGTTTAGCCACCGCAGCTTCAATGCAGGAGTCGGTTGCTATGGCCGGCTGTGATATTATTGTCGCAGGCTCTGTCAGAAAGCTTACAACTCAGTTTCGCAATAAAGCCAAAACATATATGCTGCTCGAAGCCGGGCACGTCGCTCAGAATATTCTACTGCAGGCTGCTTGTCTGGATTTGGGCTCATTACCGGTCGGAAGCTTTACCACAAAGGAAGTCAGCAGAGCATGCAGATTACCGGCAGGCTTGGAGCCACTATATATAATATGCGTCGGGCATACAATAGAACAGGCCGCAGCAGAAGCATCGAAAACCCAGGAGGGTACTGGAGCGAAAAGAGCTGCTTTGATCGTTGCCAGCCAAAATTTCCGCGAGGAGGAACTTTTCGAGACAAAAAGGGCGCTCGATGCAGCGGGCGTTCAGACGGTTATAGCAAGCACAAGAATAGGAACTCTAAGAGGCATGCTTGGAAGAATTACCGAGGCAAATGTTCTGGTGGGCCAATTGAATGTCAATGATTACGACGCAATCATTTTTATAGGAGGCCCCGGAGCCGTTGAGTATGTCGCTAATCCTGTTGTGTTGAATCTTGCTCGGGAGGCCATACGCAACAGAAGGATCCTCGCAGCAATTGGCACAGCACCTACTATCCTGGCCAACGCAGGTGTACTCACAGGCGTCAGAACCACGAGCCAGCTTACCGAACGTAATATACTCGTATTAGCCGGCGCTTTATATACCGGTCTCCCTGTCGAGGAAGACAGAATGATAATAACCGGCAGGGACCCGGGAGCTGCAATGCAATTCGGCAGAAAGATTGCAGACACCCTCATCGGCAGATGATCTCAAATACACAATCACAAGTGAAAAACGCCTATTTTTCGGAGGAACCGTAACGGTTGGTAATCGGCAGTCTTCTGTCTTTTCCGAAAGCTTTCGGTGTGATTTTTACCCCGGGCGGAGACTGTCTTCTCTTGTATTCATTGCAGTCAACCATACGAATTACACGCATAACATCATCCCGGGACAGGCCCGATTTAATAAGCTGCTGTGCGGACTTGTCTTCTTCGACATAGCCCTTGAGAATTTTATCAAGTAAATCATAATCCGGCAGTGAGTCGCTGTCTTTCTGATCGGGCTTCAGCTCGGCACTCGGCGGGCGAGTTATTACATCAGCAGGGATAATATGTCGTTTGGATATTTTGTTTATGTGTTGAGCCAATTTATAGACCATTGTCTTGGGAACGTCTTTTATCACGGCAAAGCCCCCCGCCGTATCACCATAAAGAGTCGCATAACCGACAGCAGTTTCACTTTTATTGCCGGTCGTCAGCACCAGAGAACCAAACTGATTACTAAGCGACATAAGAATGCTGCCGCGGATTCTGGCCTGCAAATTCTCGTAAGCAATACCCTCGCCCTTCCATCCTTGGACAGTCGCTAACGCCATATCGAACTGCTTAAGTATCGGCTCAATCGGAATGGTTAAAAATTCGATACCCAGATTTTTCGCCAGCTTCTCGGCATCACCAATCGTTTCGGGACTGTTGAATTTCGATGGCATTGTCAGACCGACAACATTTTCTGCACCTAAAGCCGCGACAGCAATCGCTGCAGCAACGGAAGAATCTATGCCTCCGCTCAGACCAAGTAATACCCTTTTGAAACCATTTTTGCCGGTATAATCTCTCGTACCGAGCACAAGTGCCTGATAGATTTCATCGGCACGGTTAGCCGGCTGTATAGCAGCAGCCTGTAACGGCTTAACCTGTATAGCCCCGTCGGCTGTAGGTATAATATCAGCAATTAGTAAATCCTCGTCGAATGCTTTTGCTTTGGCTTTTATTTTGCCCGCCGAATCCGCAAACATACTTCGCCCATCGAAAATCAATTCATCCTGACCGCCCACAAGATTACAATAGGCAACAGCGCTATTGAATTCTTTCGCACATTGACTCACTACTTCCTGTCTTTTCTTAATCTTACCGATATGAAACGGCGAAGCTGAGATATTAAGAATTATCTGGATTTGCCTTTTACTCCTAAGGAAATTAACAAGCCACTCGGCATTCCAGATATCGGCACAGATAGTAACAGCTACATTAAGGCCGCCTGCATTGATTACCAACGGTTTTGCGCCGGGCAGAAAATATCTTCGCTCATCGAACACACCGTAATTCGGCAGCTGGGCCTTTCGATAAATTTTGTTTATCCGTCCATCCTGCAACACAGCAGCGGAATTATAGTTGTTGCCCTGGTAGTCTTCAGCAAAACCAACTATTATGGTTTTATCCGGGCAATCAACGGCCAGCTTTTCGAGGACTGATGAGCAGTCTTTTAAGAAATGCTTCTTGTGTAGTAAATCTTCGGGTGGATAGCCGCAAACAGCCATCTCCGGAAAAACCAGCAAATCCACATCAGACCGAACCGCTCTGGCATAGATTTCGCGCATCTTCTCAGCGTTGCCGGCCAAATCACCCACCACTGCGTTAAATTGTCCCAGTGCCACACGCATAATCATCTTCAAGCTTTTAGCGTTGAGTCAACAGCCAAAAACAAAAAACGGAGAGGGCGGGATTCGAACCCGCGGTACCCGCAAAGGGCACACCGGTTTTCGAAACCGGCTCGATCAGCCACTCCGACACCTCTCCATAACAACAAAACTACAAATAAATTTCATTTGTTCTTACTTATCCTGGAAAACTGCATCTATACACATTATGAACTGAAATTGCAAGAATATTAAACCCAAAGCGAATTCAAGTTCGTAAAAAAATACTGACCGCTTACAGGAGAATAATGCTTGTATTTTTTTTAGCACTCTCGTAAGCTCTTAAGAACTCATAGCTAATATGGAGAAAGGAAAATTGCTATGCCGGCAAACATAACACATATGCTAATCGCACATAAGGCCCTTCAAAAACTAAAAACAAAGGGAATTGATGAATTTACAGAATTTGCCGAGGAACTTGACAAAGATTCGAGGAAGGAAAACTACAAGTCGTATGTGAATCTTGGCAGCCTGGGACCCGATCTTTATTACTATGCCAAATTGTCCAGCTCCGTCAAAGACATGCTTAAAGAAGGATTCGTGCAGGCTAAAGGAGTAACTCCCTGGTCGTACCATTTGCACTCACACAGACCAAACGAATTTCCTTTAAAGCTGGTTGAAATCATTTTCAGCGATGTTATAAGAACAAACGGCAAAGTCAATCTCTATGAAGACGACAAAAGGAAACTTGCCTATATTGCCGGGCATCTGACACACATCGCAGCCGACCAGATAATTCACCCGGTAGTAAACAGGGTTGCCGGTCCTTATTACCGTGAGGGGAAGAACCGCAAAAAACATCGCGAGTGTGAAGTTTTCCAGGACTATTTTCTTTATGAGGAGATTTATCGTCTGGAGCAAAAGAGCGGTTCAAAATATAACTTCCTGAAACAGGATTTTCATAAATGGACTGATTGTATCAAGGGGGCCACCACAAGGAACAGTGAAGAATGGTTCCGTTATTTTCTGCAGCGAGGATTTGTGGAAACATACAGCAGCTGCCCAACCGAAGATGAAATTGAAAACTCCGTCGATAATCTGCTGCTGACACTACGTGCATGTCAAAAATTCGGACCTTATAAGAAAGCAGACAAAGAGTATCAAAAAAACATGGACGGCTCTGCGATGTGCAAGGAATATATAAAAGACGTGAGCTATATTCAGTATTACCGGCTGGCGGTGGAATTGGCGGTGATTTACCTTATCGCGTTGTATGAGGTCTATTTTGTGCTAAAAGAAGGAAAAGATTTCACTGACATGCACAAAAAACGGTTCCTGAGTATCGTCAGTGATGCAGACCTGTCCTGTCCACTGAAGCAGAAAATATTCGAGAAGGCACGTACCGCACTGAGAAACAAAAGCAGCATGGAAACGGCTGTCAGGAAACATGCCGCCGGACTTTTAACGAAAACAAAATTTCTCAGTACAAATCACATCTTTAAAACCGGAACTGACAGAGATATTGTAAAAGCATAACAGGAACATTTATACACAGGTACTGGAAAGATCCGGCATTGTAGGATATAATTCACGGATGAATATATCAATTGTCATACCGGCATACGACGAAAGTAAAAAAATCGCCCGGGATATCGAGGCTGCGGCGGCTTTCCTGGAGAACAACCATTTCACAGGTCAGATTATAGTAGTTGACGACGGCAGTAAAGACAACACCGCTAAAGCTGCAACAAACGCTGTTACCCGCCCACCGGCGGGAACAGAGATAAAAGTCGAGCGATATAACCACCATCGCGGCAAAGGCTACGCCGTCCGAAAAGGCATTGAGCAAACGAGCGGAGAATATGTGATGTTTGCCGACAGCGGTCTGTGTGTACCGTATGAAGACACACTGCGCGGGCTGGAATTAATCAAGAGCGGAGACTATGACATAGCACACGGCTCAAGAAAAATGCGGGAATGCCGCATCGAAAGGGACCAGAGTCTATACCGCCATATCTGCTCCAAGATGTTCCATTGGTTTGTAATTCACGATATGAAAATACCAGCCGAATTCACCGATACACAATGCGGATTTAAGATATACCGGGGGGATGTCGCACGGCACTTGTACAGCGAGTGCATCACCGACGGATTCACATTCGATATAGAAATCATAATGCGTGCCCAAAAAGAGGGCTACAAAATAAAAGAATTTCCTATAGACTGGACCTGCGACCGTGACAGCCGGCTATCACCGACCCGCAGTTCATGGAGTGTTCTTTCCGAGCTGCTGACTATCAGACGGGTTATGGCTAAAAACAAAAACCCTTCCCACTAAAACGGGCAAAGAACACTTCACACAATCACTGAGACAGCTCGCCGTCTTTCCACGGACCGAAGCATAAAATTCTTTCTTCCTGTGAATCTTCACCCTGGCCTTCCAGGATAATCAGAGCCAAAACATCCGAGTGAGACTGACAATATTGTCTGATTTCATCCGGACTCATAATCATAAATGCGGTTGAAAGAGCATCAGCCGTTGCTGCATCAGAGGCCGAGGCCCAGGCAGCAATTTTGCCCTTAACAGGCTGAACTGTTCGTGGGTCAATGATATGCCGGCCTTTCTGAAGACCCGAGCCGCTAAGGGCCCGGCCTTCTAAACACGGACGGGCTAATACCTGTTTGTGATTGCCGGGATTGCTTAATGTCAGAGGCCAGCCTTTTGCCTGGGCCGGTCCGTCAAGAGCCAATACCGAACTATAGCCTCCGGAAACCAAGGCGATTTCAATACTCCAGTCCCGCAGTAATTCAGCCACCCGGTCAACTGCATAGCCTTTGCCTATGCCTCCGAGATCAACCTGGACCGGACTGACCAATAGCCGGATTGTATGCTCAGACTCATCCAGTTGTAAAAAGTGTGCGCCGGTATGCTCACGAGCAAGATTCAATTCATCCTGTGAAGGCCTGCGAGGGTTTCCTTCCTCATCACGCCAGCAATTCAGCAAAGAACCGATAGTAATATCGAAAGCGCCGTTGGTTTCCGCATAAATCCTGCAGCCAATCTCCAGGCAATCAAAAGCATCCAAACCAAGCAGTAAAGGCTCATTGGCAGGCAGGTTGTTAATACGGGCGATGTCGCTGTTTTCGAGGAATCGGCTAAGCTCACCTTCGAGCCGGTCCACCTCATTGAAGGCGGCAACGGCGGCCTGTCGGGCATAGTTCTCATCATCCTCGACCATAATAATCTCAAAAGTCGTCGCCATCGCCTCATGGCAAAAACGCTTCAAATCGGAGATTGATTGACAATCTTTCCGCACAAAACAGGGCTCTGGTTGAGGTTGGTTCATTTTTTAGATGACTCCCTGATTAATTCCTCGGGATCCGGGTTTACATAGTTAGCGTCCCAGAGGTCTTTTCTGACAAAACCCAGCAGTTTTACCTTCGGACGCAGCCACATATAATAAGGCTCATCAAACAAAAACATATACATTTGGCGCTGTTCGAAAGGAGTCAAAGCATAGAGCTTATTTGTCAGCGCCGCTTCAACCTCGGGAGAGCAAATTATCAATGGCGCAGAGGCCACGCTGTTATCCACACTCTCCCACCAGTCAATAGTCTCATATTCAAATCGCCGCAAATACCAGGGCAACGGCCAGTAATCTTTACCCGGGCAGATAACCTGAATATGCATTTTATAGCCGTCCGGATGAATCCGGGCCATCTCTTCGATACGCTTAACTACCGTAAAGACCTCATCAGTAGGATGAGCATAGACATAAGGATTGCGACTGTCTGAATAATACTCGTAATTGCTCTGATAGGCCTTCCAGGTCAGAAAAACAGAACTCTCGAATATCAGCAAAAGTATTATGAGGCGGGGTATAACATTCGGCAGCAGCTTCACCAAAACTACAGCCCCAACGCCTGCTAACAGAATCATTCCATGCAGAAAGCTCAACATACACCAGGGAGTTTTATATGGGATTAAAGAATACACCACAGTCAGGATGAGGGTGTAAAAACCGATGAACCGAACCAGATGAATATTTGCACTTGAGAGATCTTTTTTTATCATCGCGGCCGCAAAACCCACCAACGCCAAAAGAACTATAAGGGCTTCGGACCATCTCGGACCGTCAAAAAATCTGCAATACATCAGCATCTTGATGTAGTAATACCACGGATGGATATGAAGCGTGTTATTACCGGCGCGATCGAAGTAGGTCGTATAAGTTAGAACCGAATCCAGCATTCCGCGCGGATGACTAAAAAAAGATGAGTAAAATAAAGCTGAGACAACTGCCCCGGCCGCCAAAAATGCAAGAAAATGTGAGGGCCTAATCCATTTAACAGCATTAACTATCGAAGCCTTCGGTCGCTGCATCAACAGCATAACCAAAACAGCCAAAAACATTGAGCCATAAGCTATGATGCACGTTTCCTTGGTGGCGTGCATAAGCCCCAGAGACATACCTGCAAAAATCGCCCAGATGATTTTCCTGCTTTGTGTATAGCGGTAGCCAAAAACAATTACGCCAAAAGTGAAAGATACCAAGAGCATTTCCTGGATGTAATAACGGCTGTAAAAAACCATAGCCGGTGAGATTGCAGTCAACAAAGCGGTCAAAATCGCAGCCCCCGAGCCCAATCCCCTGCTGATTAACAAAACCAGCAACACCAGAGACACCCCGAAAAAAACGGGTACAACGCGCAAAGTGAACTCACTGACCTCAGTCAGCTTTTCTGCTGAAGAAAGACGGGCAGGAATTAAAGTAAGGTAGTTCAGCGTCGGGCCGTGGTATTCATACGGGTCATATGTATAAACACCATCTTCGAGCAGTTCGCCGAATTTGTCGGCGTGAACGGCCTCATCGCCGTGCATAGGACGCTGATGGAGCCGCGGCAGACGCAGCGCAAGCGCAACAATTGTCGCGGCTAAAATGAGCACGCAACATTTTTTTGCCATATTACTGTACCGGCTTACCGTAAACCGCCACCTCGATATAGTGGTTCAAATCATTGCCGGTATTGCCGTTGCTGTAGAGGCGGACATAACGGGCTTTAACACCCTTGGTATCGATAAGCTTACCTTCATTGGTTTCAGTATAATGCATATCTTTACCAACACCAATACCCGCAGAGTTGTCAATGTCATTGTTGAACAGCGTTCTGACATTCGTTATAAAATCAGGATCGTCGGCAACCTGCACTACTACATCAAAATAAACGCGGGCCTGCTTATGGTAATGCCATACTATAATGGCGTAAATTTCATGCAGAGCTTCGAGGTCAATTGTAACATCCTGTGCGAACGGGCCTAACTCAACATAACTGCCATCGGCGGCTTCCATGTCGCCGTCTGTTATCATTTCTATATCACCGATGATAGGTTCCTCGTCGCTGCTGGCTACCGGCTTTCCGAGAGCAACATTTGTTACTCCCGCAGGAGCCAAAAACGGCGGACGAGGCTTGCCTAAGGGTTTTTCGAGGTTGGCTACTGTTGTGCTCTGCGGCGTGCCCACAAACATCGGTTTCGGCAGCTTGATGTCAATCGGTACCATTCCAGCAGGAGCAGCACTCTTTTCCGGTGTGGTTTCTTTTGTAACTGCCGGCTCAGTAGTTGGATGCTCACCGCCTGTTGGATGTTCACTCGCTGAGGGGTGTTCGCCTGTGGAAGGATGTTCTGAACCGCTCGTGCCCTCCTCGGTAGGAGATTTCTTGCAGCCGGGAACATAACATAAAAGCATTACCACTAATACCAGTACAAAAACTTTCATAATTGAACCAAAATCTTTCTTCATCATTTTCTTTACCTTAAAAAAACCACAAATCTACGTAACTGACGAAACTGTTAATTGCCCATAAACTATCGTTTATACATATAAAACCAAAGCAGACATAATATCCTATATGTATGACGTTGTCAAGCCGCCTAAAAGTATATTTTTTCTTTTCAAATCCGATTATACAAAGGATTTCCTCCGGCAAGGACACACCTAAGAAACTGTTAATACTCTATTTAGCTTCGATAAAATTTTCTTAAGTAAAAAAATACGGCAGGGATTCAGGTGCACTAAATCCCTGCCGTTAGCAATAGATCAATCAAAATAATCAGCAAAATCACTGAGCTTTTTAACATCAACATTTATAGGTCATCGTGTCGAGTTGTAGGATGAGCAACTCGGTTGCTCACGCTGAACGAAAAGAAGATTCTGATTGGAGAATAATGAACCGCATGGGCAGGAAAAGCTGACCATACCGCCGGAGTTTTTACATCCACGATGGTCACGCATCAAGGAAACGACCTAAGAAGTCGCAGACCTATGACGAAGGAATAACGGCTATCATCGGGCAAGATGCCGCTGCGATCCGACGACCGCTCGTGTAATGCATAACTGCTCCAGCTGCCACCTCGCATTACGCGGTGAGAACCTGATTCGGGGCCTTGAGGATCGGTTTGCTGCCCGCGAGAGGTGGGATCCTGCCAGAAATCCGAGCACCACTCCCATACGTTGCCGTGCATGTCATATAGTCCCCACGGATTCGGCAACTTCAATCCCACTTGCTTGCTCCCGTGTGGATAGCCGTGCTTTTTATTATTCCCACCCCACCACATGTATTTGTCGTACAAATCACAGTATTCTCTCACGTCGTTGCAGTCCAGTGCGTCTCCAAATGAGAAACGCGTCGTCGTACCTGCGCGACATGCATACTCCCATTCCGCTTCCGTCGGCAGCCGGAACGTACCTTTGCCCATCCCGTTCAATCGCCGGATGAAAGCCTGGCAGTCGTTCCAATTGACCTTGTGCGCCGGATAGTCGTCGCCGACACCGTGTTCACTTGCCGGATCAGCACCCATCACTGCACGCCACTGTGCCTGCGTCACCTCGTACTTGCCCAGATAAAAAGCATTAGTCAACGTAACCTGGTGCTGGGGCCATTCCCGACGCAAACGGGATCTTTCGGTTGACGGACTACCCATCGTGAATTCTCCCTGCTTGATCAAAACCATTTCCAGCGGTTTCGCTCTCTCGGGCAAATTAGGTAGCGCTATTGTGATCGCTTTGACATCTTGATTATCTTGTCTTTCCAAATCTTTTTCCCACGTTCGGCAAGAAACGACCACCAAAGAAAACACGAGAATCATGATTGGATAAAAATGGGATTTCATCTTGAATTCTCCTTTAATGAAATTCTTTGCTCATACTTTATTATCGTTTGTCCATATAAAACCAAAGCGGGCATAATATCCTATATGTATGACGTTGCCAAACCGTCCAAAAGTATATTTTTTCTTTTCTTCGCAGAAGATAAAAACGTTGTCCGCGGTGAGAACACACCTAAGAAACTGTTAATACTCTATTTAGCTTCAATAAAATTTTCTTAAGTAAAAAAATACGGCAGGAATTCAGGAGCACTAAATCCCTGCCGTTAGCAATAGATCAATCAAAATAATCAGCAAAATCACTGAGCCTTTGCTCTCAATCCTGCTTTTAGTCGCCTGCCGCATCTTCTGCCGGTGTCTCCTGCGGAGCGCTTTCAACCGGGGCCGCAATAGCAGTCATTTCAAGAACTTTCGGCTCGAGTCCGGCCTTTGCCAGAATAAAGTAGAGCACGGCGCCAATGATGAAAGCCACAAGCGGTGCGGCCGGAATATTGGCAATTCCAACAAGCGGAGCTATTCCTACGATAAAGCCAACCACCCAGGATATCCATCCGGCAAGGTTCCAACCGGCTCTCGGTCCGGCCCACTTCTTGCCAGCCAATAAGTAGTCAACCATCATCGCACCACAAATAGGCCCGAACGAAGCACCGATCACGGTAAAGACGGCACCCGCTCTGCCTGCCCAACCAGTTACAGCAAGGATGATACTCACCGCAGTACCGACTCCCACAGATATAAAAGGATTGACCTTGGGCAAGGTCGTCTTGAAGCTGTTGGCCGCGATGAATGAAGAGAAGCACGCAGGCGGAAACGCGGCAACAGCCAGCAACAACATCATTGTCTTCCCGGCACCGTCTGAGCCTAACAACTCGCCCATAAATCCGGCATCAGCCGGATTCATAGCATATTTACCCGTCGCGCCGAAAGCACCGGCAGCAATCAAAATTGCAGCCCCCGCTGATACGATTGTTGCCAGAGCGATTCCAATAAGACCGCCCATCTGTACATCTTTCTCATCCTTGTTATTCATGCCAAAGTCAACACCCGCTGCTCCCGCCGTAGCGAAGAAGCCGACCACAAAGGTTATACTCAAAGCCATCACTCCGAAGAAGCTTAAACCGCCTATCGCCCCACCCTCAACGGTGCCTGCCGTAACCAGTGCATCGACATTGAAATCACCTATTCCGCCTAGAGTCTTTGCCAGCAGTATAGCCAGAATCGCCAGCGGAATCAGAGGCAAGAACGTAGCAACCTTCGCAACATATTGGATACCTTTAAGTCCGACAAAGGCCGCCACAATAGCCCATATCACCGCAATGATTTTTGCTGCAGCGGCACTACCTCCGAACAGCGGAGCAAGAGCCATCGAGGCGAAATAGGAATTGACACCAAGCCAGCCGAATTGAAGAACTCCCATCATAAAACCCGGCATAAGGAAACCACCCTGCGTACCGTACGTAGATGTCCCAACCACATACAGTGGCAGTCCGGTTTTCATACCCAGCAGGCCCGGAACCAAATAGAACAAAAAATGACAAAGAAGCGCCGCTACAACCAAACCCAGAAGCGCCACTCCAATACCCTGGCCGAGTACGCCGCCAGGTTCGGAACCACCACCGCTCGGCGCCTGGCTCCAGAATACGAACCACAGGAAGATACCCGCATAAGTCGGTGCCGTGTTCTTGTACCAGGGCGCCCGGTTTGCCGGCGGATTCGGCTTGGCCATACTGACATAATCTGGCAGCATTCCATTACTCATAATCTATTCTCCTAACTAAAACCCAATTAAACCCCACCCGGCACCGGAGCCGGATATTTATCGAATATAATATGCTCACCAAACTTGTGAAACAACTAAAAAATTAGTCTGTTCGCGGGATTTGGATTCTCTTGCCGTCACTCATTGCTGATTCATGGGCACATATCCCCGCCATCGTCCAGTTTGCTGCTGTCCTGGCATCCACCGCCGATTCTCTGTTCTCGACAATCGCGCGAATAAACTCATGAGTCAGATGAGGATGAGAGCCGCCGTGTCCGCTGCCCTGAATAAAGGAAGTATGTTCGTGCTCCTCATCATAAACACCGCGCCCTGTGAAGGGAGCTATTTCTTTCGGCAGCAAATGCCCATAATCCGGCACTTTCACCCTTTCAGCATCTTCGTAGCCGGAATAAATCACCGGATCGTCACCGGCAACCTGCTCCCATTCGAACGAAAGCTTAGTGCCATACACATCGAAACTTTCTCTATACTGTCTAATCGTATTAAACAGTGACCGCGTTACCTCGCAGGCAAGGTCCGAATCGGCAAACTTGATAATAGCGGTTTCAATCGCGAAAGGCGAATCGTAGAGTTTGATATAATCTTCCTGAATCCGGCCCGAGCCGTGACAGACCACAGATTCAGCTTTTTTTTGCGCAAGCCACAAAAGAGGGCTGATGGCATGGGTCGCATAGTGCATAGGCGGAAAACCATACCAGTAATCCGGCCAGCCCGGCAATCCCATATTTTGCTGATGCGAACCGCGCAGAAACTGAATGTCACCCAATTTGCCCGATTCCACAAGCTCTTTTGCATAGAGGAACTCCCGGCTATACACAGCCGTCTCCATCATCATATATACCTTGCCGGACTTTTTACGTGCCTTCGCTATAGCAAGACAATCCTCTGTAGTAGTAGCCATCGGGACGGTACAGGCGGTATGTTTGCCCGCATCCAAAGAAGCCACTGTCATCCATGCATGGTCGGCTATAGGCGAGACCACATGGATAACATCCAGCTCATCGATACTTAACAAATCTTCAAATTTCGTGAACCTTCTTTGTATCCCAAACTGGTCACCTATTTCATTGAGGTGGTCTTCGTTTCTCTGGCAAATAGCATAACACTCAGAGTCAGGGTGCTTTTGATAAATAGGAATGAACTCAGCTCCAAACCCGAGCCCTACAACAGCTACCTTTACCTTCCCCATCGGCATTCTCTCCTTTCCTACCAACGCAGGCCCTATCTTTTGCGCTAAATCCAAAAAATGGTTACCCAACAAACACGCAGTTGCAGCTCAACCGGGCATTATCCCTGCATTTTATGTTCGGATTATAAAGTAAGTATGCACAATTGCAACCATTGCGAATACCAACGCAGTGTAACGATGCATACTTAAAAGCAATTCCTGCCAATGAGTCCCGAAAAGCGGAAACATGCTAAGTACAATCGAAAGAATTAACGGTAAAGCCAAAAAGATTATCAACCAAAATGATAGTTTTTGTCCGAGATCGGAGCTTTTATGAAAAGTATCATCGCCGGGATTATTTGCTAATGTTGCCCACCGGACAATGCGTTCAAACCAGGGCCAATCGCCGCCGGCAAAACGCCAACGCTTCGCCCACATTACAGCTAAAACGGCCAAACACACTGCGAAAACCGGTGCGAAAGTAGCATGCACCATTACCAGATAACCTGAAATGTGTTTACCCAGAACAAGCGTTGGATAAAAACCTGTCATCGCGAGAACTACGAAACAAAACAGTACCGCCAGATATACCAGAATCCTTAACATACCTATAATACTCAACCTATTATTCGTGGAATTACCTGGAAGTCTCTTATTGGAAGGCACAACTATGCGGTGCAGAACAATACACGCCAAAGTAACTAAAAAAGCGATTATCGAAATCTTTTGAAACATATTTCTCACATACTTTCGATCGATACAATTAATCCGAACCGGCCAAAACCTTCACAACACAAGCAAGGGCCTTTAAGGCATACAATAACAAAACAACAGCTATAATTGCACATGAACCAAGAGAAACTATCTTCATCATAGGACGGAATACGAATGAAAAAGCAAATGCCCGGGCATAGGATGGGTCAACGTCCTGAAACTCAACCATTTGTTTAGTTCCACGGCCTGTGACAGCGGGAGAATCAACCACAACATCACCGAAGAAGAAAGGCGCATCCGTGGCATGGCAATCCGTGCAGTAACGAACACCTAATGACTGAGCCGCAGGTCTGACATTGTGTGCTATAGGCCATAAATATGGCTCAGCCGCCTTATGTTCTTCACTCCAAAGTTTGCCCGAATCATCAAGGCTGTAAACTTTACCGCCGCTAACGTAAACAGGCTCTCCTTCAACGGTCCCTTTTAGCGATTTCAGAGCCTCGGTAACGTTTTCGTCGGATAAGGCCGGCCAATCACCGGAAGCAGGCAGCTTTTCATTGGCGAGAACCTGACCAACTATTTGTTTGACAACCTCAAAATTAATCGGTGTAACATTCTGGTCTTTTATAATGCCCCAAAAGGAAGGCCATACCATTTTATGAGGAGCGATTTTGCCATCTCCATGTTCAGCAAAAACCGGAGAGCTAATATGCGGAAGCGCCTCGTGGGATTTATTAACACCAATCGTTCCCAGCCGATGCGCCCGGGAGGTCTTGGTAAGAACGGTTGTTTCCTTTGGCCATGGGCCCGAGTGACAGGCGGTGCAGGTCATTCTCTCGAAATGCACCGGAGGAATACCTCGATGTTCCGGCACCGGTGCGCCCAACCTGCCGGCCAACGGTGACGAGGAATCCTTTTCCCCAAGGTGACAGCCTTCACACGACGAGACGGCCGCTAAATGATTGTCTGAAAAAGATGATTCACTTTCATACCCGCGTATAATCTTATGGTCAATACCGTTACGGTGACAATCAACACATGTCAATCCGGCTTTCAGGTGAATATCCTCATCCGTGTTCCACTTTTCCGTATCTTCAGCCTCAAGGTACAAATTGGAATGACAGAAGTAGCACCGGTTGTTGGGAACCTCTCTTACAATATTAAAAAAGACCTTATTTTCGTGGTCAAAAGCGGTTTCGCGATACTTAATAGTCGGCGGAACCTTTTTCGCATCTTCCGGCGGCTCGGGCATGAACGGATCGTAGGTCTCGGGCATATCATCGGCCGCTCCGCTGACAGAAGCAAATTCACAAGTGGCGGCCGATGCCCACCGAAAATTCCCCCGAGCTATCTGAAGGAAATTTTCACCCTGATTGTGGGCGAACTCGGCGTTATGACAGCTCAAACAGTTAATCTCAAGTTTGCCCGAGATATACTCGCGCATAATCTCATCCGGGTCATCTGTTTCAAGCTCTCCGGCCCCACCGCCCGGTGTATGCCGGCCAAAGAGCTTGATAAACTCACGGCTTGAAAGACCAAGCTGCTCAGGCCTGAACGTCCCTGGCCATGAACGATACGATAGGGGAATCTGAGTGCCGGTACGAGCGTCTGAAAGTATCCAGGGCTGCCCGGGCCGGCCGGGAGAAATGTTCGGGTCGTTGGCGTTGAAATGCCATCCTTTGCTGATTAATCCGTAACTATGGCATCCCCCACAGGTCCAGCGCATTGAAAACGGCAGAAGAATTTCGTCATCAGGGTAAATTTTTCCTCCCTGCTGTCCCTCTTCATTTCCAGCAACCAGAGGAATAAGATGCGTTGGATGTGCCCGGCTGCCGTCACTTTCATCGCCAAGAAGTTTGCCCGGGGCTTCAGCCCCCGCTGCCTGACTTTCGAAGCAAACAGTAAGTGCAGACAGACACAATACAAACAAACACGCAAAGCCTGTTAATATCAATCCTTTTTTCAATATACAGTCAATCCTTTCTTCAAAAGATGTTAACATTCATCGAAGAAATTGTACAGAACGATCTATTTTTAACAAGCGTTTTTATACTTCAAATTCTTCCGGCTTGAACTCAAGCTTCCTTCCGGCCGCTATTGCTTCATTAACCTTCAATACCGTAACCGCTGTTTCGTATCCGATTTCACCAGGGCAATTGAGCTTGGCCTTGCCGCGAATCGCATCAAAGAAGTTCTCAAGGTGAAATTGGTGATAATGCTTGTTACCCATGCTTACAGGTATGTCATAACTTGGCGGTTTCGGCGATTCCCGTACATCAAGCACGGCATCACCGGCGGGCTTTTCTTCTTCCTTTTTGTCCGGCTCCTTGATTGTGCCCATTTTGATCCATTTTTCCCAATTCGTAGCCGGTACCCACGCTTCGCGGTATATAGTATTCCGTCCGGAAGCTTCCGAGATTTCCAGCGTGCCTTCATCACCCATAAAGTTTTCAAAGTATCCCTTGCTGCTGTTGCTCGTTATTGTCTGATAGAACGCCCTGACGGTTCGGTCACCGACCTGGTACTCATAAATGACCATAACATTGTCATACCAGTCGTGCGCTGTTTTACGAAGCGGCGGTTTCCAGTAGTCGACACCGCCGCTGGCTATCACGGCTTTGGGATTAGCGCCAAGAAACCAGCTATAGATGTCAATCTGGTGCGAGCCGAGGTCAACAATCGGGCCGCCTCCGAGCCCCTTATACCAGCGCCAGTTTCTGAATTGCTGCATCGAGTTGAAACCATATTTTTTCAGTGTTGCCTCGTCGATAGGAGCATTCCTCGGAAAACCTAAATCTTCACACGCCGTCTTGCTGCGGTTCCACTGACCATTTATACAGGTGATTTTACCCAATAGCTTTGCATCAGTGATTATTTTATCATAGACGAATCTATACTTGGGATTACTGCGGCGCTGATGGCCTATCTGCAATAACTTGCCTGACTTCTTTGCAGCTTCCATCATCTTTTTTGCGCCTTCAAGAGTGTTGGACATCTCCTTTTCACAATAGACGTTCAACCCTGCTTCCAGGCATGCAACGGTATGCGGCGAGTGCCAGAAGTCCGGCGTGGCAACTATCACAGCATCAAGGTCCTTTTCCTTAGCAAGCATCTCCTCGTAATCTTCATAAGTATTGTTCTCATGTTTATATCTCTTCAACAGGTTGGAGACACGTTTTTGATTATACTTTGTCCAAATATCACAAACCGCCTTGATTCGAATACCAGGTATCTTAAGGATGGAGTTCATCAGGACCTGCCCCTGGGCCCCGCAGCCAAGCAGAGCTATGTTAATATCATCTGGTTTCCCCCCGCCGGCCTGTCCTAAAACCACCGGCGAAAATACCAACCCGGCACCTGCCGCCGCTGTCGTACGAAGGAAACTACGTCTGTTAATTTTTTTGTCAGATACTTGATTATTCATCATCTTTCTGTCAACTCCATAAATTTAACATATTACACTAATCATCAATTTTTTATTGCCACGTAATATAACGCCGCGATATATCACTGTCAAGCACACACTTGACGATTTTTTCTGTTCGTACTACCGAAAAAACCGCGGTCATCCCGCAATGAACTAAACATTACATTGCAAATTCACGATTCTGGCAGTTATATACAGCTAATCTACCAAAGGTTTCACTATTATATTGCGATATGCCACAGGACCGTGGTTGCCCTGGAACATAATCGGCCCGAAAGGCCCTTCCCTGCCTACCAGAGGGCCGCCCGTTACCCCCTCTGTCATTTCGAGGTTCTTTTTGTGCAGCAATTGGCCGTTGAGTTCTATCTTTTTGAACGTCGCATGACTGATTTTTTTGCCGCTGGCGTCGAACCTCGGAGCCTTAAATTCAATCGCATACTTCTGCCATTGGCCGGGCATCAGGGAGGCATTCACTAAAGGTGCACCGGCACCGTAAATCGCTCCCATATCACCGGCGCCCATTTTTACTTTTCCCCAGCTATCAAGCACCTGAATCTCGTATTCACCCATAACATAAATGCCGGAATTGGAACCTCTCGGCACCATCACCTGCATCTCGATACGGCAGTCGCCGAATTTTGCTTCGGAGTATATATCGATGCTATCACCATGTTTGGCAGCCAGATTTATCATTTCACCCTGACCATCAGTCTTTACTAACATTTTCGGGTCATCAGACGACATTTTCGCTTTGCCGGCCACCCATTTGCTCTTTTCCTTATCGCCCTTGACCGCCCAGCCGTCGAGGTTTTTGCCGTTAAACAGTAAAACCGCATCACTATATTTCGGCCATAGATTTTTAACGCGGATGTCCTTGAACTCAACAAGCATAGGTGGGCCGGCATGTATTTGAAGCGCCAGGATACCTTCTCTTGCAGACCCTTTAGTGTCCTTCGGGTCACCGGGATTGGTTACCCGGTCGTTATCTATCAGCTCGATTGTCTGATAGCCATTTAGATAGTGTTTCAAATGGTTGCCCTGAGCTATGATTCTATACTCGTTCCAGTCCTTGTCGTTATAGTAGCCTTCCTTTATAAGCTCATCTTTATCGGAGACATTCCCAATGACATTCTTCTCGCCATCTTCATCGATGACCATCATATCACCGACGTTGACCAGCCATCCCCGGCCACTCTCGTGGTAGAGAAAACCGACCTTACCAGGTGCATTTTCAACCTCCGCCTGATAGCCGCTGACGACCCACTTGCGGACTTCCTTACTTCGGTACTGCACCCCGGAGTTGCCGTTACGGAGACGAAACTTCAAACGCAGCTCAAAATCCCGCAGCTTTCCGCCGCGCCAGATAAGGAACGTATTGCCCTTGGTCGGGTTCTCAGGGGTAGTTTCTCCACGAATAACACCATTTTTAGCCGACCAGAGCCGCATATCGCCGTCCCAGCCGCTCAGATCCTTGCCATTGAACAGTGATATCCAATCCCCGGATGAATTTGAATCGCCTGCAAGTGCGGTCTCCATCCGGCCTATTATAAATACCGGAAACAAAATAATAGCCAATACCGTGACGGCAAGAACCATACCGTTACAGGCGAATGATTTTTTTTTCATGATTTTCATTTGTACGTACCTCATTGTAATTAATCTTAGTCAAACGATTTGATTCTGAGATTCCTGAACCAGATGGGATTGCCGTGATATTGGAAGCCAAGATGCCCCTCACGCGACATGTCCTTGTAGGCGTAGCGGAACTTGTTCCTGGTTCCCGGGGGGTCCGGGTTTTTGCCGGCTTCGGTCCAGCGATTCAGGTCCATATCTATAATATCTTCGCCGTTAAGATTGACATAAATCTTGTTGTCCAGACAGGTAATTACATAGTGGTTCCACTCACCGGGCGCTTTCACAGCCGTTTTTGACGGCGAGAGGCAGTCGTAGACGGCGCCGCACTGACCGTGCTTGGTTCCGTCGGTGGTAGCATGAATCTGGACCTCAATGGCCGTGTTAATCCAGTTCTCTAAACTACCGGTTCGGATAAAAACGCCGCTATTGCCCTTTTCGGGAACCTTGAAGTCGAGTTCGAGTGTGAAGTTGCCGTAGCGCTCTTTTGTCCAGATATCACCATGACCACTGGGTGTAGGCGCCAAAACACCATCGGCGTCAAAAGCCCAGGAGCCGGCCTCCATGATGGCGTTAGAAAGATTCTTCTTGAAAACTCTCTTGTACTTAACATCACTCAACTCGGCGGCTGCCTTCCTGAAGTATGCAACACAACCTGAAATTTCGGGCATCGAGTTGAGCCAGTTATACTCATATTCAATTGAGAATACACCCTTAAATTTCTGACGGTCAAGCTCGGTTAGTATCTGCTTGAAATCGCCTGCCCCTGTGCCCCATATCACGTCGTGCGCACCGGGATTGCCGAACTCGTTCAAATCCTTGGTGTGAAGACTTATAATACGGCCTTTGAGCTTCTTGATTGCCTCGACCGGATTGATACCGGAACGCATCCAGTGGCCTGTATCGGCGCAGGCCCCAATTCGCTCACTGCGTCCCTTGCAGACCTTCAGGACGGTATCAGGATCCCAATAATGCGAAGGTTTGGGGTGATTGTGAATGGCAACGTTAATCTTATATTCGTTGCATAATTTATCTATAAGGCCGAACGCATCCTCCGGAGGCTCTGAAACAATTGCCTCGATCCACATTTCCTTTGCAAAATTAAAGACCTTCCTGCATTCCGCTTCATCGTTCGGCAGCGACACTACGCCGTAGTTTGTAAGTTTTACTCCCGCTTCTCGAAGCTTTTGCAGCATTTCCTTCTTGTCTTCGGAAGACATATTGTGGTCGGTCTTGACATCGGGTTTTTCCTTGCTCATTTGCTGGCCGGGGTAAACTTCGATATAACGCATTTCAAGTGCTTTGGTTTTATCCACTGCCTCGAAAAATGTGAAGCGATTGAAGCTGTACGCCTGCATACCCAAATTCCAGCCATTAATATCATCAGCGTTTGCCTGGGGTGCCCGGCTAACACACAAAACAATGGCCAGTACACCAACAATAAGTTTTGTCTCTTTGTTCATTTCTATTTCTCCTGTTAATAAGACGTTATTCCCTAAAAAATAGTATAGGGAACCTCAAAAATTCATTTTTAGAGGTTCCCGGCAATTATAAACTCCAACCTTCACGATATTCTCGTTTCAGGTATTTTTCGGCATCAGGCATATTGGTAACTTTGAAGTTCGGCCCATCCCAGAATAATTTCTGCCCTGCACGGGCCGCCACATTACCTAAAAGTATCGTTTCGCTCAAAGGTCCTGAGTAATCGAAACTGGCAGAAGGCTTCGGGCCGCCTTTACACGCCCTGATCCATTCCTCGTAGTGGTTCACTCCCCTCGGCAGAAACGGCTCTACCTTGAAGCCTTTCATCTTCGATTCCGGTATCAGCCTCGGACCGCCCATGTGCGGAGCCATTATGGTGCCCTTTTCGCCGTAATACAATCCGCCCTGACCGGGCAATTTGCGCCCAGGCTCAAGCTCTTTCGGCAGGAAGGGACGGTTATCACCGTCATACCAGGTTACTGTAACCGGCGGCAGATTGCCGCGTTCAGGAAACTCCCATCTAACAACTGTGGCCTCCGGATAAGTTTCATCATTAAATTTGCCGGGATGCGCTTCGACGCTTATTGGATATTTCAGGTCGAGCGCCCAAAAAACCGGGTCGATTATATGACAGCCCATATCACCCAAGGTCCCTGTGCCGAAATCCCACCAGCGGCGCCAGTTACCTGGCACATAAACCTTATGATAAGGCCGCCAGGGGGCCGGGCCTAACCACAAGTCCCAATCGAGCGTCTCGGGTAACGGCTGCCCTTCATCAGGACGAGTACCGCCGCCCCAGTTCTTATCGCTGAAGATATCAACTTTTCGCACCTCGCCAATCATCCCCGACTTAACAATCTCCACAACAACTTTGACGGTGTCTTCAGCATGAATCTGGATTCCCATCTGCGTCATTACATTATACTTTCTGGCGGCCTCGGTAAGCTGACGGACTTCAAAAACATCGTGCGCCAATGGTTTCTGGCAATAGACATGTTTTCTCATCTTGATTGCCCGCATAGCAGCGACAGCATGGATATTATCCGGAGTCGATACGGTAACAGCATCGATGTTTTTGCCTTCTTTATCAAGCATCTTGCGGAAATCACGATACTTCTTCACGTTTGGATAACGCTTGAAAGTGCCCGCTGCATGTCCCCAATCAACATCGCAAAACGCTACTAAATTCTCCGTTCTCATCTGGCTAACATCACTGCCGCCCATACCCGATACACCGATGCAGGCTACATTCAGCTTCTCGCTCGGTGAGGTATAACGGGCGCCTCCCAGGACGTGCCGGGGAACAAAGGTGAATGCCGCCGCTACCGCTGCGGCACTCATAAAATCACGCCGGGATATTTTTCTGTTTTGCTTTTTGCTCAGTTTTTCACTGTCTTTCATAACAATATTCCTCTTGTGTTCTATCGCTCGCATAAATAGCGAGTATTCAATTTACCTGATAACCTAAACTAAAGACTCCATCCCTCGCGATATTCAGTATGTAGATACTTATTGGCCTCAGGCAGGTTCGTAAACTTAAAGCCCTGGCTGTCCCAGAGCAGACTTTTATTCGTCAGCTCCTTTTTTATTTCCGGGCGCAGTGCAACGTTCCCCAGAAGTACCGCCTCGGCCAGCGGCCCGGCATGGTCGAAATTAGAACCCGCGGGCTTGCCGCCCTTGCATGCATCTATCCATTCCTGATGATGGCCGGGCGAGCGGGGCAGAACCTTGGGCGGCCTGCCAATCTCCTGCCTTAACGATTCCGGTATGATCGTGTATCCGAACATTTTACCCTTATCGCCGACAAACAACGTGCCGTTATCGCCAAACTGCTGGCCTTCTTTCAGCTCATCCGGCCTCGGCGGTCTTAATCCGCCGTCATACCAAGTCAGTTTCACCGGCGCCATGTCCCCGCGGGCATCGAAATGATACGTTACCATCGACGCCACAGGATATGTTTCGTTGTTGACCAGTGTACAGCTCGCTTCGACGCTGACAGGGTATTTGAGCTTCAGTGCCCGCCAGATAGGATCTATACTATGGCAGCCGATGTCCCCTAATGCTCCTGTTCCGAAGTCCCACCAGCCGCGCCACTTAAAAGGCACATAATAAGGATGATACGGACGCTCCGGTGCAGGGCCAAGCCACAAATCCCAGTCCAATCCTTCACGAACCGGCGGTGTATCCGTCGGCCTGCCCACCCCCTGAGGCCAATAAACGTCATTAAGACCACGCAAAGGTCTGTCAGTCCACACGTGAACCTCGCGCACCTGACCAATTGCACCGGCCCAGATATATTCGCTCATCAGCCGCGTTCCCTCAGATGCCTGTCCCTGATTTCCCATTTGCGTAGCGACCTTGTGCTCGCGGGCCGCCTTGGCAATCATACGCGCTTCATATACCGAGTGCGTCAGCGGTTTCTCGCAATAAACGTGCTTGCCTCTCTTAATGGCCGCCATTGACGCAACCGCGTGAACGTGGTCCGGAGTAGCAACTACCACGGCGTCAATGTTCTTGTCCTCCTCGTCCAGCATTACGCGGAAGTCTTTGTATTTTTTCGCATTGGGATGACGCTTGAACGTCCCGGACGCATGTCTCCAATCAACATCGCACAGAGCTACGATATTCTGGCTGCTTAACGAGCGAATGTCGCTGCCCCCCTGGCCCCCTACGCCGATACCCGCGATATTGACCTTCTCACTCGGAGCAATATGACCCTGTCCTCCAAGGACCGACCGAGGAACAATCGTAAACGCTGTTACTGCCGCGGCAGCACCCATAAAATCACGTCGCGATAATTTTTTGTTTTGTTTTTCATCTGGCTTTTTGCGGTCTTTCATAAGAATATTCCTTATTATATTTAAAGTTGATTCTTACCCATCACTCACAAAATCGGCGAGTACGTTATCACCTGCTCAACCAAAACTTAAACTACAAGGTCCACCCATCACGATATTCACTGTGGATGTATGTGTTGGCTTCAGGCAAGTTGGTAATCTTCATATTCGGGCCGTCATAATACAGTTTAAGGCCCTTCTCATATAACTTCTGCCCCATGCGCAGGGCAATATTACCCAATAAAATCACCTCCGTCATTGGCCCTGATATATCAAAATTTGACCCGGCCTGAGGGCCGCCCTTGCAAGCATCGAGCCACTCTTTATGATGTCCGGGCGAACGAGCCAGAATCCTCGGGGGCTTACCGTACTCCTGACTCTTTGATTCCGGCAGTAGTCTGTAGCCCAGCATCTTGCTCTTATCACCTACAAACAGATTGTCATCGGCATTGCCGAAACGCAAACCTTCTTTAAGCTCTTTAGGTCGAGGCGGCATCAACCCGCCATCGTACCAGGTCAGCTCCAGCTCAGGAAAATCATATCTCGAAGGAAATTCATAACGAACCATAGATGCCAGCGGCGCCGTTTCGGAATTCACTCCGCTGGAGCAGGCATCAACACATGTCGGATAACCCGGTTTCAAAGCCCGAAAAATCGGAGCGAACTGATGACAGCCTATATCGCCTAAAACTCCCGTTCCAAAGTCCCACCAGCCGCGCCAGCTAAAAGGCAGATAGCAGGGATGATATGGGCGTTGCGGCGACGGGCCAAGCCATAATTCCCAGTCCAGCCCCTCAGGTACCGGCGGGGGTTTCTTTTGCCGGGCGATAACCCCGGGGGGGGGTGAGTAGGGAGGGGGGGCGGGGGGG